>JAAGZM010000666.1 GCA_024206355.1 Gammaproteobacteria bacterium
GATGCTACGGATGCGGAGTTAAACATAGCTACCGATACAGATGTAAGTTTTAACACCATATCAAGTAGTCCTCAGTCTGGTGATGGTAGATATTACCAACCCATCTCACCAACAGGTCCAATGGTTTGTAGCAAGGTAGACTCAAACGGGGTAACTGTAAATGCAGAGTTGTTTAATAACCAATTATGTAATATTTACTACGGAGGTTCTTCAACACCTAGCGTGACTGAGGTGGTAACTGCTACAGTAAAAAGTAATACTATTGAGTTTTCCTTTGATGATATTATTTTAGTTTCTGGAGGATTTAGGGTTGAAACAGTCAATGGTATAAAACAACCTCTACAAGATGGAGACGCTTGGGTGTACAATGAAGCTGAACAGATGTTTAAACCTACCCCTGCAGTTCCAACAGTAGTAGTTACTGAGTTTCCTGCTAGCCCTAAAGCAAATACCTTATATATAAAGGTGGTTTAGTATGGGTACAGCATTAACTTTTAACAGTGGAGGTGATCAGACTATTCTTAA
>JAAGZM010000667.1 GCA_024206355.1 Gammaproteobacteria bacterium
CGAAGAAAATAAAGACAACCTTTTTGAGATCGACGTTTTTTATTCGATTGATAACCCTTCAGTCGATAGTCTAAAAGATGTATTTGCTAGTTGGGAAGAAACCCTGGGTTCTAAGAGTTTACCGATAGGTAGTGATGGAGGTGGTAACCAAATCTATCTAAAATTTGAGAGTGAGGAGCATAGCGTATGGCTTTACCTACACGATGAAAATGGTGTGAGGTTAAAGCTTGCGAATGGCTTTACAGATTTTTTAGATAGTTTAATCTCTAACCCTGATTTTATTTAGTGGAATTACTATGGATAGATATACTGGAAAGCCATTTCTTAGATTGATTGAGTGTTACGTCCTAAATTCAATAGATCAACTTGACGATGCTCAGCGTTCAACTCTAATCAAAATGGAACCAAAGCTTTCTGGTGTTTATAACATACAGGGTAGCTGGTTAGAGATAGTAAGTGCTCAAATGGAATTCCCTGAGACTTTTCCAGATCAGATAAGAGATTTCTGGAATGGATATTTAGAGCATGCTAAGTCCCAAGGGCAATCAGTTGACCCAAATGAATTTGCAATATCATTTGTAGATCAAAATTTTCCAGATGCTGTAGCATAAACAAGCCCAGTTTTTAGCTGGGCTTGTTTTATGATAATCGTGAAACTATCAGCCAAGAAAATAAACCAAACATACTAGCTAAAACAAAGGTAACTATTCAGCACCTTCACTGAACAGGCTGGGTAGTTTCCCGTCATAGAGCGCCTTGAGAGCATCGCTAGCGCTGAACCCGCGTAGCCGGTTATCTTGAGCGCCAGGGTATTCTGGAACGTGATGAAGAAAACAGCTACTTGCAACTGGATGGTATTGATGACGATCCGATGCAACAGCTCATTGGATGCTCGGTCAGCTATCGGATTGCGGTGGGGCC
>JAAGZM010000081.1 GCA_024206355.1 Gammaproteobacteria bacterium
TAAATCAGCATTATCAATACTGGTGTAACCGATTTTAGCCAACGCCTTTTTGATAAGACCAATTATCTTACGGACAATTATGTGTGTTTTGTTTTTTTCGGCAATATGAGCAATAACTTCTCTAGCCTCTTGGGTTTTATCTAAGTTATATTGACCTGCGTTATCAATGTAGCTACTTTTTATTTCTTCCAATACCTGAACAACTTGCTTGTCACCTCGCTTTTTTAGCCTGCCAATCAATTCTATAAGTTGATTAAAGTCATTGCCCAGTAAAGCTTCCATTGCAGTATGTCCAATCACTTCATGTTGTAATACTCTGTGAGCCTCGTCTACCTTAATATTGTCAGCAACTAAATAAGATTTCCCTTTGTAAGCCACCCCTCGTACATCATTGGGTACATTATGGTTATCAAGCAAAGCTTTTGGCAAGTTAGAGATCGACTGAACAATGACAGGCTTAAAGGGAATGGAGAGCTTTCGGAGTTTAAAACGCAGTCTTTTAATTAACTGGGCAACTGTGGATTTTGGTTTTAACGGAGATGAACGAACATGCCCTTTCCGTGAGTAAATCGCTGTACCTTGATCGGTTTCTTTGGTTTTTAACTCATTGATCAAGCCATCAAAAGCTAAATTAACCTTCTCTCTTTCAATGCCTTGTGGGTGTCGTGTTTGTGCCTCTGCAACAAAATCAGGGAGTGCGTCAGGATTGGTTTTCCAGTCAGAAGTCAAATACTCATTCTTGCCGTTTTTCTCTGCCAATTTATCTGCAACATAAACCTCAAAGGCTCTGGCGAACATTTCCCAACTGGTAGACCAATAAGACTTGCCGCTCTTGGATTCTTTAGCCTCAGCGCTTCTCAAGTATCTGGTTGCCACAGAACGAGACTTGGGGTGATTTTCAAAATACTCTTCAGCACTTAATGATTGGCCAATACTTTGACTGTATAGATGAATTGCTTGTGCAGTATCGAGGGGGAAATAACGACCTTTAATTTTTTTGTATTCTTCTCTTAGTAGATTAATATTTTTACCAACATATTGCTGCTTCGCTTTCCCTAATTGCTCCAGCTTACCAACATCCCCGTCTTTTATTTTCTTGATTAAGCTGGTGTATCTTTTGGTGGAATTTTCAACCGCAATGTTTTTTAACCATAACTCGAGGTATTTCTGATCTCGCTTAAACCCTGCCGTTCTGGATTCCTCGATTTCTTCTTGGGTGTAACTTTTTTCAATTTTATTCATGGCCTCTGAAATTGTTTTAAAATGCTCCACAATTTCAGGACGGATCTCAGCATCATTTTTTATGTGCGTCCAATCGCTTAAAAACGGTTCATCTCGTTTGGCCAACCCTGCCTGAACCGCAAAATAGTGATCCAGACCGTGCGCGAACTCATGGGCCAAACTACCGGCCCCAGTACGTTTTGTGATATTAATGTCATTAATGCCTGGAATAAAATGAGCCGCACTGCCGCCCTTACCTTGTGCGCCTACTGCAATATTAAGCATTCCGTTTAAAGAAATCGCTTTGATAGGAACCCCCAAAACTTCCGCTAAGTCATGCGCTGCATCATAAATACTATTAGTATGGGCTTGCCTTTCACGGTTCTTTTTGGGGCTATCGCCTTTCATCCAATTGCCAAAATTCACTTGGCCAAACCCAATGACATCTTTTAAATCTTGGGTAGAAACATTCTTGCCTTCCCTGAAATCTTGTCCTTCTCTGACTGATTTTTCCACTGGGGTATCTGGTTCTTTGAATTGAACTTTTTTAACCATTTCTTCTAGGTGTCGTCCACCTTTAATAGCCTCTTCTTGGGTGTCAAAACCTCTTACGACATCTGAGAATTTTTGTTTTACCAAGAACCATTCAGATTGTTTATTGATGTACGCTTTCGCTTCTTGTTCAGTCTCAAAAGTAGCATCCGCACTGACACGATGACCCTGAACGACTCGAAATTCATCTTTGTATTTTTTGATTGAAAACAGATTATCTCTGCTCAATACTTTATATTTGCGCTGCCATGCTTCCTTTTTGGCAGGCCAGCCGTCCTCTATTGCTTTAAGGGCATCGACAAAACCATTCACATTAAAGGTAAGTTTGTTGTAAACCCTGCCCATAGCATTAGCGCGATCATTGCCTTTCTGGTTGCTCCTACCCCAACGGTTGCCGGATTTATTTTTTGGGAATACTTTATCCAACAGGTAATTTTCAACGTCTGACTTGTCAAGTTGACCCAAGATGTCAAAGGGTTTTCCACCCATTCGTGCCTCGGCTTTGCCTGCCACTTCAAGCATGATCTTGTTCATTGCGCTACTGTCAGTCAGCAAATCATTCACAGCATCACGCAAGGTTTCAACTCCTTCCACATACTCATAAATGAATTTGTTGTCGTGTTTGGCATATCTCGGTTTGGTTGAAATCTTGTCATAAACTTGCTTAATGCTGTGCGCTATAACAGGTTGCACCCCATTATCCACTAGCTCTTGATAATCTGGACGTTTCCAAATGTTTTGCTTCTGCGCTAATACTCGTTTTTTGGTATCGTCTGCCTCCTTCACTTCATCCAATGAAATACCGGCCTGCCTTCTATTGCCAAACATTTCTCCACCCACATCATCGGTATTGGCAAGTGGTTCATCGTTTTCGTAGTTTGGCTTGTGTCCGTTATCTGGATTACCAATTAACTCGTATCCATCCATCTTTTCATCAACCACTTCATGAGCTTCATTGAAGCGATCAATAAAAGTGGTTTGTTTTAAATGGCTCATTTCACCATCGGAGTAGAGTAGTTCACCTGTTTTTTTGTTGCGGTAGTTGGGTTTATTGCCACCGTATTGTTTGCCTTTTTTTTCTGTCTCCAATTTTTCGACTGTGTCTTGTTGTTTATTATTATTTTCAGTTTTTTCTTTGTTTTTTTCTATCCGAATTAAATGCTCGGGCAATGGCGGTAATACACCACCTTTTTCATTGACAATAGACTCAAGAGCAAGGTAATCTTTTTTAATGGCTTCAATGACTTCGTCCGCTGCTTTTTTTGCTGCTTCAGTATTATTCAATCCATCTTCACGGTACTCTTTTTTTACCGCATCAAATAATGTTTTATCTTTTGGATCTGCAAACTTAAATTCAGCCAAACAAGAAGTTACACTCATATTCAATTCCTCAGAGTTAACGCAGTAATAATTTCAACAATTTCTTCATCTTCACGCAAAGCTTGGGCAAGTAAAAGATCATTGTACTGATAATATTTTTTCTTCCTGGCAGCAACACCACCACCGCCACCGCCACCGATTACTATATATTGTTCTATTCCATAATGGCTTGATTCGTAATGTGTAGATAAACTATGTGTAGACCCATAATGACCACTCATAATGACCACTCATTATGTACCATTAACACTGTTGATAGTTCTGCCA
>JAAGZM010000668.1 GCA_024206355.1 Gammaproteobacteria bacterium
AGTCTTGAAGCATATGATCGTTCATTTAAGAATAATCAGGATTTTATGGTAATGAAGCCTGATAGTGATTTCTTCAAATATATGAAAGATTCATCTGGTAAAAAGAAAAACTGATCACTAGTACTAACAAGTGACTGAGAAACTGGGCTTGTCCCGAATTCGCAGTTTTAATGCTTCTTTACTCAGCAATTCTCGGTGAAATCATTATTTTTAGCAAATAATTATTTCACCGAGAATTGCTTAATATGTGTGTTAATTATTACAAAATGTATTTGTAAGTTATTTATTTTTGGTTCAATGGCTGCTTATTTAGTCAGGATCAAAGTTTTCAGTTTTAGTATCGTAAATACTCCATTCATCTTGGTTGAGCAAAGGTAAATCCAGGCCAGGCCTCCATTGATGGGGTGTGACAAATATCATTACTTGTGTTTGTTTTATATAATCCTCATTATGATAGAAGAGATTTCTCATTATTGGAACATCTCTCACCCCTGGGACACCAGCATTGCTGTGTGCATTTGTTCGTAACATCAGGCCGCCAATAATTACGGTCTCACCGTCATTAACATGTGCAGAAGTCTTAATAGTATTGCGTGAACGGCGTTGTTCAATATTTCCAAGAGTTGGAATAAACTCTGATTCATTAACACCAATATCGAGCATGATAACATTGTCTCTGGTTACTATCGGTAGAATGTCGAGGATAATACCACTTGAAATTTCCTGGACTGTTACACTTAATCCGGTGGGTGCTTGTACTACAACAAAGCGATCTTCTGCGACCTCGAGGTGGGCAGAACTACCACTAACTGTGGACAGATAGGGCCGTGAAATAACTCTGGCTTCTTCATCTTCAATCAATAAATTCAGCATTGCAGTGAATGATGTAGTGTTGACTGCATCAGCAACACGTGTAAATGAAACCGTGTTGCCAGCCAGGTTGGCGACATCAAGGAAAAAGTCACTAAACTTACCTGAGGCACCAGCTCCAATTTGTGTGCCCATATCTATGAACGAACCCACATTAAATTCCACTACCAGAGCTTCCAACAAAACATGACCTGAGTCAATATCGATGTCATTCAGTAATC
>JAAGZM010000082.1 GCA_024206355.1 Gammaproteobacteria bacterium
AGTCTAAAAAACGTGCAATCAAATGTGTAGGCAAACTCACTCAATGGGTGAATACTAATCCTTCTGTAAGTTGCTGTTTTGAAATAAATAACCATAAGTCAGAGCCGGTCAACTGAGGATTCTAGGTTTAAAGCTTCGCGAGCGTTCTTAGCACATTTACTTGTAATATGATCATAAGGAATATCACCAGTAATAACCCATATTTGTTGAGCATTTTCCTGTATTTCTACTAACCAAACAGCAACGATAGGTGGCAAAATAGCACTCTCTTGTTGGATAATATTCGATACCCTCATTGCATTCCTGCTACAGTATGACAATACATTAGCATATTCTTTTTGTAGCCACTCTTTTTCTTTAGCATTTTCTGGAGAGTGATCTTCAGCTGCCATTAGATTTCCTGATCAACAATGAGTTATAGAGATTAATTACAGTTTTATACCAGATACAGCCCTCTACTTTCAAAATCAAATAGTCAAATACTATAAATTTTAATATTTTGAAGCCTTTCGTTACCTTTTTGATGACAAATTGACAAAAATCAGTGGTGTATACAGCTTGCCAGTGGTAAGGTTTCGCCAACTAAAAATCATGCCTGATTAAATGATTATTTGGCTGGTGACAGTTGGTAGAAATACTGTCTAATTGACACCGTCTATTTAGCTCAATCTCTATTAATAATAAGGATTATTATGGATTTCCTAAAACAACTTGGTATTACAGAAATTAACTCTGGCGCTTGCTGGGGATCAAATGACTGGTCTAGCACAACCGATGCTGGCACCATTGAATCGCTCTCACCTACTACAGGTGAATTAATTGCTAAAGTTTACGCAAGTAATGATACTGATTACGATCAGGTTATCAGCAAAGCTCAAGCTGCCTATATAAAATGGCGTCGTGTACCAGCCCCAGCTCGTGGTGAGGTTGTTCGCAAACTAGGAAATGCCTTGAGAGAGCACAAAGACGCTTTAGGTAGTCTTGTGGCACTTGAAATGGGCAAAATCAAAGCTGAAGGCGATGGTGAAGTCCAAGAAATGATTGATATGGCTGATTTTGCTGTGGGTCAATCAAGAATGTTATATGGTAATACTACTCACTCTGAGCGTCCTGATCACAGAATGTATGATCAATATCATCCACTAGGCGTTGTTGGTGTGATTTCAGCATTCAATTTCCCTGTAGCGGTTTGGTCATGGAATGCATTTGTTGCTGCAATTTGTGGCAACGCCGTAGTTTGGAAACCTTCTCCAAAAACACCTCTCACAGCTGTTGCAGTACAAAACATTGTTAATAAAGTTATGGCTGATGAAGGTTTTGATGGCTTGTTTGGTCTCTTTGTTGACGGTACTGACAATCATCTAGCGAATCGTTTTATTGACGACAAAACTGTAAAGAAGATTTCTTTCACAGGTTCGAGTGAAATTGGCCGTCTAGTAGGTGTTCGAGTTGCAGAGCGCATGGGTAAAAGCTTGCTTGAATTATCAGGCAATAATGCTTTAATTATTGATGAGTCTGCCAATCTCAAGCATGCGATTCCTTCTGTTGTATTTGGTGCTGTTGGTACTTGTGGTCAGCGTTGTACATCTACAAGAAGATTATTGGTACACGAAAGCAGAATCGATGAAATTATGCCGATCATTAAAAATGCCTATTCACAAGTACGAATTGGCGATCCCTTAGATACAGAGGTTCTTATGGGACCATTGATCGATCAGG
>JAAGZM010000669.1 GCA_024206355.1 Gammaproteobacteria bacterium
AAAAAACCCACAAAAACAACTATTATCATTCAAGATTGGTGCGCTATTTTAATTGCTACCAATTATATAGGGTGGGTATTTTATATGTTATACTATTCGCCAGCAGCCTATAATTACCTATGCTCTACAGCATTTGTGGTGATGTTATTTAATATCATAAAAGGGCATCGAGATGGAAATATCAACATGGATTGGAATAGGACTAGCTTTTTTAGGTATCTTTACGATGGCCCTGCTACTATGTCACGAAACAAAACAACAGCAAGACTATGAACAAGAAGAAAAGAGGAAAGAAAATGAGTGAGTATAACGGAAGCGAAAGGCGAGAAAGCCACTGGCATTTAAGTAAAAGTATTCCAATAGCAACAATAATGAGTTTAATCGGTATGTTAATGGCTGGTGTTTCATGGGCTGAAGGTACTTCGATCAGAATGGAAAACATTGAAGAAGCTATCGAAGAAGCAACCATAGAATCTAAAGATCACGTTCGGAAAACAGAATTAACCAACATTCTTGCAACGCAGGAATACAAAATAACAGTCATAGCTGATGACGTTAAAGAGCTAAAGTCAACACTTAAAGAAAACCAACAACTAATGATTAAAATGCTACAACGCCTACCAGAGAAGCAAAATTAATGAACTACTTTAGTGAAGAAGAACAGTCTTGTAATTGCTGCGGTGAGAATAAATTTAACCCTGATACGTTAAAAAGGTTTAACGAATTAAGGCATATTTTAGGCTTTCCGCTTCAAATGACATCAATGTACAGATGTCCTGCTTACAATAAGAAGATAGGCGCAACACAAACACATGCAACAGGTCAAGCAGGTGATATCCTTATAAGCCATGAGAAAGCCTATAAATTATTAGCGGTAGCAGGTATATATGGATTTAAGGGAATAGGCATAAGTCAGAAAGGCAATAAGCGGTTTATCCACTTAGACGACTTAGAAGAAGTAGAAGGACGACCACGACCACACATTTGGAGTTATTAAAATGATAATATTCAACGAAGGTGTTGCTGAATGCTAGATGATTACATTCCAGTTTAAGGGGTTAAAATGTTTAGAGATATATTCAAAGATTCAGATGGTAAATATTGTTTAGCTAAAATGCTATTTGCTATTTGTGTGATTGATTTTCTAGTTATAGTTAATCATCATGAATTTACAGGACAAGTTACACCATTAGATTATCAGGGTATGGCATTAATCTTAACTGCTGTTGGTGCAACATACGGATGGAGATCACACACTAAAGCAGGTCAAAAATAAATGCTCTCACAAGCTAAGATAATTATAGCAATAGGGCTTATATCAGCATTTGGTGTATTATATTTTTTATACAGTTCTGCGGTTGCAGATAGAGAATTATTAGAAACTCAATACAACGAGTTAGTCGGAAGAACAGAGAGAGACAAGATTAGAATTGAACAAATGACTGCAACGGCTAAAGCTAATGAAGAAACACGAAAGAAAGCCGAGCAACAAGTACAAGCAAATATTAAGCAGATCAGCAAATTAGAAAACAAGATTGCTGAACAAAAAGAGGCACATAATGAACTTCAACAGACACTTGCAGAGCATGATCTCAAATCACTCATTATTAAAAAGAAGGGTCTTATGGAGCGTATTATGCGTAGGGCTACTATCAAGTTGTTCAACGAATTTGAAACAGCCACCACCAGAAACAAAGATAGTATACAAAGACAGGATAGTCAAAGTTAAATGTATTGATGCGCCTATAATTGAATCAGTAACAATGCTCAAGTGGCAGCCCACAGTTGTAATTGATGAAAGAGATACATGGATAGGTTCAACAGTTAAGGATTATGAAAACATGGCTTTAAATCTACAATCATTATTAAGATATATTAAAGGTCAAAATAGTATAATTAGCTATTACGAGAAATGTAACAAGGAAAAAGAATGAAGCCTCAACATCATAAACTATCAGCAAGAGATAAAAAGAAACACTTTCCAGAGTTAAGCGGTGGAAAGGGAGACTGCCCGAGAAGATACTCAAGGGCAGGGGAAAAGGCTTATAGGTCTAACAAGTTCTGGGATAACAGGTGATTTATGTATCAAGCAATAATACACAGTGCATATATATGTGAAAAGTACAGACAACATCGTATTAGAGCAGAAAACAAAGCAAAACAAGTCAACAAAATATTACAAAAGGTGAAACGTCATGCCAAAGCAAGGCCAGACCGTATTACAAGCTAATAGAGCTGTTAAACAAGAGACGCTAAGAGAGTATTTATCTGAGAGGGGTAAGTTAAACTATATACTTGATAACCTTCATAAAATAGAATGTTTAGACCCTGAATGCGAATCATTCGCAAATAGCCTAGCAAAGTATAAAGAAGCCAACACACAAAGGCTTAAACTATTAGCCTATTATTTACCTACTCTAAAGGGTGTAGAGATAACGGGCGAAGGTGGTGGACAACTAGTTGTTAATCTTAAAGAATACAAAGAATGACAGAGATAGACATTCCTAACGATTGGAATCCAAGAGTACACCAAAAGCCTTTCTTTCAAGCAATGGACACTGGAACAAAACGTGCTTGCATGGTATGGCATCGTAGAGCTGGCAAGGATTCATCTGTATTAAACTTCACAGCTAAAGAAATGTTTAAGCGAGTAGGCAACTACTGGCATCTATTCCCAAAGCAGCGTCAAGCAAGAAAAGCAATCTGGAACGGTATTGATGGAGATGGTAGAAAGATATTAAAACAGGTATTCCCAGAGGTCATTAGAGACCGCACAGACGGTACTGAAATGATGATTGAACTCAAGAACAATGCTACATGGCAATTATGCGGCTCTGATAACTACGATTCATTAGTTGGCTCTAACCCTGTAGGAGTAGTATTCAGCGAGTGGTCATTGTGTGACCCGAACGCTTGGGATTATATTAGACCTATGTTATTAGAAAATGGTGGATGGGCTATTTTTATCTACACGTCAAGAGGTAAAAATCACGGGTACAACACTTATAACATGGCTAAAAAGTCTGATAAGTGGTTTTGCGAACTATTAACTGTTAACGACACTAAAAGAATTGACGGTTCACCGGTTATCACGCCAGAGATGATACAGAGCGAAAGAGATGAAGGAATGAGCGAGGAAATGATACAGCAAGAATACTACTGTTCATTTGATGCTCAAATACCTGGAGCTATTTACGCTGAGGAGCTAAGACAAGCATACAACGATAATCGAATTAAAACTATTCCTATTGACCCATCACTACCACTTAACACAGCATGGGATTTAGGGCATAGAGATTCAACGTCAATATGGTATTGGCAAGCTGTACATGGTGAAATAAGGCTAGTTGGATATTATGAAAATAACTTAAAAAGCCTGTCACACTACATACAAGAGGTTAAAAAGTTTGCATTAAAAACTGGCACAGATGTTGAGCTAGGCAGACACTTAGGGCCACATGATTGCGAAGCAATGCGATTAGGACAAACTGAGACTGTCCAACAGCAATGCAGAGCAGCAGGAATAAAAATGACACGCACTGAACGTCCATTAACTAAACAAATGGGTATTGAGGCAGTTAGAAAGATTTGGTATAAACTATGGATTGATGATGTTAGAGCAGAAGTAGGACTTGCAGGATTAAGCGAATATCAATACGAGTGGGATGATAAGAAGAAAATCTATCGCGACCAACCTTTACATGATTGGGCTTCACATCCGTCAGATGCCTTACAAACACTAGCTTTGGGTTGGAATGAGAATATGGTAGGAGCTAAACGACCAGCAAAGCCTGTAGTAGCAAAGGTCAATTTTAATGTCTTTTAGTTACGTTGTGTTTACTAACTCAGATAACGGATTTATAAAAGCACTACTAAAGGATGGCTTTTCACACTGTTACATGCTCTACATTGATAGAGGTAAATGGATAGTTCATGACACGGGTATAGCTGGTTCAGTGGTTTTTACACTTGAGGATATTAGTGATATAGTAGCAACATCAACATTAATCGAGGTTGAGACCAAAAAAAGCACAGGTTTATTTAGCTTAAATACTTGTGTCTCAATCGTCAAACATGCTATTGGTGTGAATAATCCACTAATACTTACACCATATCAACTATATAAGAGGTTATTATGAGACGTCCAAAGAAGCCAAAACCAACACCACAACAGATTGCACAAGGTACTCAAATGAGAGCTAGTCTCAACAAAGAGATAGAAGAGTCTGAAAGAAGGCTAAAGACAGCATCAAGAGGCAAACTAGGTAGAGTATCATTATTGTCTGGTGCAAGTAGAACAACAACCGAAGCGGCAACGGGTGCAAGAACTGGCGCTGGCTCTGGTGGTGCTGGCAGTATGTTACCAGGAACAGGTAGTTCTGGCGCTTCAGGTGGTGGCAGAAGTCCACGAGGAATGCGAGGATTTGGGAGAAGATAATGAAAATTCCAGAGAATTTAGGCACAATTAAAGATTTAAAGCAGCGAGAGTCTAAAGCCCATAACAGAATGGGTAAGTGGGAAAGCACTTTAGAGGAAGTATATGAATATTTCTTACCACAACGAAATCTATTCAATAGTGAGGCTAAAGGGCAAAAGAAAACTGATAAGAACTTTGATTCAACGCCAATACAAGCTATTCAAACAGGAGCATCTAAACTTCAAGCAAGTATCGCACCTATTTGGGCTAGATGGGCTAATTTTGAACCTTCAGAGCAAATAATCGAACTATTAGAGTCAGGTCAATACAATGTATCTGAGGTACAAATCAGAGAAAATCTTGAGAAACAAGCCGAGGTTGTCTTTGATTATATCAACCGCTCTAACTTTGGAACACAATTTTTTGAGATGTCCTTAGATTTATTAGTTGGTACAGGCTCATTAATGATAGATGAAGATGATTCAGATGAAATGCCGATAGTTTTCAACTCAGTACCACAAAAAGGCATAGCATTTGAAGAAGGGCCACTTGGTACAATCGAAACTCATTGGCGCAGATTCACCGTAAAAGGTCGACATATTGAGCGTAAATGGCAAGGCTTTGAGGTATCTCAAGAACTAGCGGCTAAGATAAAAGACGATCCAGATTGTGAAGTGGAAACCCGTGAAGGTGTTATCTATGACCCAAAAGACAACAAGTATTATGGTGTTGTATGGGTTAAGGGTGAGGAAAAAATATCATGGTTAGCAGATTTTGAAGATTCGTCAGCTTGGGTAACAGGTCGCTATGCCAAGACTTCGGGAGAGGTCAGAGGACGTGGACCATCATTACAATGTATTGCTGATGTTAAGACCTTGAATAAGGCTAAGGAATTTGCATTTCAAAAAGCAGGTATGGATTTAGCTGGTATGTGGACTGCAACAGATGATGGAACATTAAACCCTTATACTATCCAGATACAACCAGGTATTGTGATTCCTGTTGGCTCTAATAACTCTCAAAACCCTAGTCTTGCACGATTAGACAATTCTACTGATTTGAATTTAAGCCTATTTGTTATTGAGGATTTACAAGCATCGATTAAGAAAGCACACTTTAATAACCTGAGAGAACCTACAGATACAGTTATTACATTAGGTCAATACTTATTTGAAGCTAGAGAACTACAAGAAGCTATAGGTTCAGCGTTCGGTCGATTGCAAACAGAAGTATTAATACCCATCCTAAAACGTGTTGTATGGATATTAACAAGACGTGGACTAATCCAACCTATTAAGATTGGTGGTAAAGAAGTAACTATAAAGTTCACATCACCGCTTGCTAAGGCTCAAGACTTATTAGATTTAGATTCTGTTAAACAAGCTGTAGCGTTTACGCTAGAAACAGCAGGTCCAGACCAAGCTAAGATGGCTTATAAACTTGAGGACTTTGGAACATGGGCTGCTAAAAAGACGGGTATGCCTCAAGAGCTTGTAAGAGACGAAGGCGAGAAAGCAAAGATTATCCAGGCTGGTGCTGAAGCTGCACAAGCAGGATTGCCAACATCATCTGAACAGGTAGCATAATGGAAGAAAAAGACTTAGAGCGTGTTAAGGCTGAGAAGCATGCAGCAGCAATAGCTTTAGCCAAGAATTACAACAGATGCTTTGCAGCGCCCGAAGGTCAAAAGGTGATAGAGCATTTAAGCGCAACATTCCTCATAAATAACGATACATCATTAGATGCTAAGAATGTAAATTATGAGGCTGCGTATCACAATGGAGAAGCAGGACTTGTTCGATATATACTAGGACAAATAGCAAAAGCAGCAACTTTATAAAAAGGTAATATTATGAGTGATGAAATAAGACAACAAGCTAAAGCAGCAGGTATTAAATCTTGGCATGTAAAGAAGATTGAGAACCTTAAAAAAGAGTTGGCATGTATCGAGGCAATTGAAAATGAATTAATCATGCCTAAAGTCGTTAAACCTAAAAAGAAGCCAAAAGGCTTAGACATAGGTATTGACGAGCAATCATCCAAGTTCTTTAAAACTATTGGCTTAAAATCCGAATGGCTAAGCAGTTTAGCCAATCAATACAACTTTAGCAGGTTTCAATACATACCTAAGTTCAAGGCTTTTCGATGTTACATAGACGGTAACCATGTTGATTGGATAGACGTTAACGACCTATCAATGTTGAACGGTGGCCAGAAGTTGACAGAAATCAAACTAAAGCATCAAGCATTACCTGCTGAACGCCAGGTAATCAAAATGCCGTGGCGTGATAATACACGAATTAAAATAAACGACCCATCAATGAGATAATACCGTGGAGGTAAATCATGAGCGAAGAAGCAGAAGTAATAGAAACAACAGAAGAAGCAACCGAAGATACATCCTTACTAGAAAGCACAACAGAGCTAGGTGAGGGAGAATACTTCTTAACCGAAGGTATCAAGGGCGCAGGAGATAGGCCAGAATGGTATCAAGAAAAGTTTACAAGTGTTGCTGAACAAGCAAAGAGCTATTCTGAACTAGAGAAGCAATTTGGAGCATTCACCGGACAACCTAAAGACGGCTATACTTTGGCTGATGATATCGACAAAGATGATGCTTTAGTAGTGGCTATGACTGAGTTTGCAAAAGACATCAACATGAACCAAGACGGCTTTAACAAAGGTCTTGAGTTGTTATTGGCTCAGGGTGAAGCTGTACATGAAGCTAATGAAGAATCCGAAATGGCTTTACTTGGTGATAACGCAGAAGGCCGATTAAAGACTATTGAAGGCTTCATGCGTAATAACATGAGCGTTGAGGACTACGAACAGCATAGAGGCGCTGTAAATAGTGCAAGCGTTGTAATGTTGGTTGAGTCCTTGATTAAGTCTACTGCACCAAAAAAGCTACCTATTGATGGCGGTGAAAGTCCAACGGGTATTACTCTGAAAGACATTGAAGCGGAAATGTACAAGAAAAATGAAGATGGTCAGCTTCTAAGGTCAATTGACAGAGAGCATGAAAGCAAAATACAGCGGATGCTAAAGGAGTACGGAGGCGAACAACCAAACATTGTTACAGTTAGTTAACTACCTAGTAAGCCTCGGTAGTTGATATTAATAAGCCTCTATGTTAGAGTGTTTATGGTTTTAAAAACAACTCCAAAGTTGGGAAAGCCTCGTTAATTCGGGGCTTTTTTCTGTCTGTTGTAAATTACCATTAATCTGTTATAATTACCCAATCAGATAACTTCCCTTCCAAGAAGCCTGATCTAAAAGGTTTTAGTTGACCCATACAGATCAGGACAATCAACAAAAAACCCTCAAAACAATTTTTTAATCACTTTTTGAGGTGAATATTATGAGTAAAGTATTATCAAGCGTGGCTGTCACCGAATTTGATTCGATGGTAAAACACGCATATCAAGGCGTGGGAAAGCTGAAATCAACAGTAACCATGCGAAACAATGTAACAGCAGACACTTACAAATTTAGAAAGATGGGTAAAGGTTTAGCTAATCAGAAATCAACTGCTGATTTAGTAACTCCGATGGACATCAATCACGAGTTTGCAGTGGCTACCCTTCAGAATTGGACTGCTCCTGAGTATACCGATATCTTCGACCAAGCTGAGGTTAACTTTGACGAAAAGAACGAGTTAGCAGAAGCTATAGCTGGCGCTTTAGGTCGTAGATTTGACCAGTTAGTAGTTGACGCTCTTGACGCATCAACACCACTAGCAACAGCGATTGCTGAAGGTGGCACTAATCTTACGGTAGCTAAGTTAATTGCAGCTAAAGTAGCACTTGTTAATCAAGGTGTAGGCGATGCAGACTTATTCTTTATAGCCAATGCTAATGGTTTAAGTGGTCTTTTAAATGACACTAAAATAACCAGTGAAGATTATGCAACTGTTAAAGCCCTTGTGAATGGAACTATTAATTCATTTATGGGTTTCACGTTTAACTTTCTTGAAGAACGAGAAGAAGGTGGTTTAACTATTGTATCTGATATCGTTGATTCATACGCTTATCATCGTGCAGCAGTAGGTGTAGCACAGGGTTTTGAGAACAAGACTAGTATTGATTGGATTGCCGATCGTACTGCTTGGTTGTCAAACGGTATGCTTAAAGCAGGTTCAGTGGTACGCGACACTGGTGGGTTAGTTAAAGTCGAGTATGACGAAACAGCATAGGAGGTTATCATGGCTTTTTCAAGAAGTACATTACAACGTATTGGCGGAGCAAATAGCGATGCCGGATCTATGTGGATGTATCGGACTGCCGACACAGCCGCGACAGTGAACACAGCAGACTATTTTTTAGATGCTATTAATGAGATCAATGTAGGAGATGTTATTTTATCAATGTCTGCTACAGGTGGTACGCCAGTATTAACCATTACTTACTGTAATGCTAATGATGGAACTACAATTGATGTTGTTGACGGTACAGCAATTTCTGCTACTGACACTGACTAATAAATAGGGAGGTTTCGGCCTCCCAATTTTAAGGACTACTATGTCTAGTAAAATTGATTTAGTATCAAGCGCGTTGGTTCTTATTGGTGATAGCCCTATTAACTCATTAACAGGGAATACAAGGGCGCAACAGGTCGCTAATAGCTTATACGATACTATCGTACAAAATGAACTAACCAAACACAGATGGGGCTTTGCTCGAAGAAAAGCACAGTTAAGCCTTACTACCGATGAACCAGTTGACGAATGGAAAAGTATTTATCAACTACCAACCGATTTGCTCGTTTTAATCAAACTCAATCCTAGAGTTAATTACCAAATATTAGGCGATAAGGTTTATACAAATCATAGTCAGGCTTTGTATTGTGATTATATTAAAAATGTAGGTGAGTCAGAATGGCCTGTATATTTCGATGCTATGGTTAAATATGCCCTAGCGAAAGACTTTGCAACGTCTATTAGAGATAGCTCATCAATAAGACAAGAAATGACTAACGAATATATTATTGCCTCAGGAATGGCAAGATATACAGATTCTCAACAACATCCACAAACAGCAATTGTAAGCAGACCATTTATAGATGTGAGGTATTAGAATGGCTTTTGATTTTAACTTTCTTTCAAACACTGGAGGAACATCGCCAGCGCCTATTTTATACACTTATAGCACGACTGACAGTAAAGCAACTGTTTCTGCAAGTGGATACTTTAATAGCGGATTTACCAAATTAAAAATAAACGATTTAATAACGGTTGTTAATGACACTGAAGTATTTACACTGCGATTCTTAACAATTAGTGCAACAGGTACTACAACGATTACAACAGAGACGGAGACCACAATGACAGATTACTTAACAGAGGTTGCACTTGGCAATGTTGAAGGTGTCTCTATAATAAGGGCGCTAGGTGAGCGTGAAACTATGGCAGTAACGGCTTCAGGTGAAGATATCTGGAGAGGTAACGAGCTTACATCCCCTGTCCCAGCGTCACA
>JAAGZM010000670.1 GCA_024206355.1 Gammaproteobacteria bacterium
GCTTCAACGCGTAGAACTTAGTGATGGTGACTTTATTGATCTTGATTGGTTAAGTGATCCACAAGCTGATATAAATGCGCCTATCTTACTGTTGTTACACGGCCTTGAAGGTTCAAAAGACTCTAAATATATTCAAAGTATATTGCATAAAATGAAGTCTTATCATTGGAATATTGTGGTTATGCACTTTCGTGGCTGTAGTGATGAAATAAATCGTTTGCCGAGAAGTTATCATTCAGGAGAAATCGAAGATTTAAAAGCGGTACTGGCAATAGTCCGCGAGCAGCATCCTGAATCCGTAATAATTGCAGCAGGCTTTTCACTGGGTGGAAATGTATTATTAAAGTACCTGGGAGAAAGTGGTGAAGACTCACTAATTAATGTTGCAGCGGCAATCTCAGTGCCCTTATTGCTCTCTAGTGCTTCTGCAAGATTAGATAAAGGTTTTTCACGACTTTATAAGAATAGATTACTAAAAGAGTTAAAAAGGAAGACCGTAGAGAAAATTGTAAATCACTCGCCTGACTTATCTCTATCGGTCTCACAAGTTGAGAAGATTGATACCTTTTATGATTTTGATGATCAGGTAACAGCACCTCTCCATGGTTTTGGTGGCGCTGTAGACTATTATAATCGAAGTTCAAGTCGACAGTTTTTATCAGGCATTGCTGTTCCCACCCTTATTCTTCATGCTGCAGACGATCCTTTTATGACAAAGGATGTTATTCCTGAGGAGAATGAGTTATCTGGCTCAGTTACATTTGAACTAAGTGGGCAAGGAGGTCATGTTGGATTTATTTATGGGGGATGGCCGTGGAATACTCGGTGTTATATTGATGAAAGAGTGCCTAGTTGGTTTAAATCCAA
>JAAGZM010000671.1 GCA_024206355.1 Gammaproteobacteria bacterium
CCAAGCCTGCTGCTGCGTTATCTGCAACCGTTATTGTGAGCTGACCTGCATCCTGATATGCAAAATCAAGTGCGGCAGAAGCTGCGCTATCAAAGGTAATGCTTCTGCTCTGAACAACATTTTCAGCTGCCATATTGCTAGAATCCAAAACAGGAAGGGTGCTACCAGTTTCAGGGTTGCTGTAGTCATAGCTGAAATTGACCGATTGTGCTCCTGTATAGGCGGGAGCACAGGTCGTTCCTGTTTCATCTAATTGAACCGCCTGAATCTTAAGTTCAGCTACTTCGCAGGAGTTATGATCCGTTAAAGTGAGTATATAACCGGCATCGGAAAAAACCAAATCGCAGCCGGAATAGTTACAAACCAGATCATTTAATGCTACAGCTGAAGTACTGGCACTCAGGGTAATGGTTTCAGCAACTCTATGAGTTAAAGTAACGTCTACACCGCTGCTATTGGCAGGAATAGTGACAGGATTACTGCTCCAAGTTGTAGTTTCTCCTGTTGCTGAGAGTGTTACCTCTATATCTTCAGTTGCTACCGATGAACAGTCGGCAACAGCACAGGCTTTTATAGATATTGATTCTTCAAGACAGGTTAAACCGTTACCATCGTTTAAGATTTCAATATGATCAATAATTGTAAAGCAATCAACAGGCGAAGTTTCTGCAAGAGTTGCAATAGCCGCGGCCGAAAGTGTACCACTATAGATTCTGAAATCTTCAAGTTGTCCATCCCAGTGTTCACTGCTCTGATTCGAGTTACTGCCACCAATTAGAAAGGGGCCAGACGGTTGGGCATTTTGGGTAAAACTTCCATCCTCAACGAATGAACCATTAATATATAGTTGCCACGCTCCAGTTGAGACGCTAAAAGTGGCGGCAAAATGGGTCCAGGAGCCAATGCTATTGTAGGCTGCAGTAGTATTTGGGCCATTTGCTGAATTGATATTAAAAGTCATTTGACCACTAGGCATATGGCTGATTTCCCAGGAAGTTGAAAAGCCGAATATCTGCTCTGTGTTTGTTGGTGCCGACTGTCGACGCATCCAGAACGCAATTGTGGTTTCTGGAGGTGGAGTAAAGGCTGCAGTGCTGATGTGTTGTGTTTGAGAGCTGTCAAAGTCCATAGCCCAGCCTGAATTTTGCTCACACTGCCAGGTTGGGTCATTAGACTCTGTGGATGAACTGTCGCCAATAGTGCCGGTACGGCTGTAGTCACCTGTATCTGCAACAGTTTGCCCCGTGCCTTCATCAAATTTATAATGTAGCTCAAGTGTTGCCTCTATAATTGTCAAACTATTACTGCATTTGGTTAGTCCATCTTCAATGCCATCATTAGGTGTGACGCAACTTTGCCAGGTTTCATCAAGAGTAGTTTCTTCTGAGGCAATGATGTTTTCATTGCCCTCATACAGGTTTGCAATTTGTTCCGCTGACAATGCAATATTGAATATTTGAAGTTCGTCAA
>JAAGZM010000672.1 GCA_024206355.1 Gammaproteobacteria bacterium
AGAAATATAATGGCGAATACGTTTATCTTCTTCGTCAAGCATATTTTTAGTTACACTCTCAATAACAGTTTGTTCTAATTGTTCTTTAACTGTATTTTCATAGTCAAAGTAATAGTATCCTGTCTTTTCTATAGAAGGAGCATCTTTATCAAATAACTCTCTAATAATATTTATACAATGGGTTTTTGTTAACTCTTCAATTGTGTCATATTCTTCTTGCGCCTTAATTTTTAATTGTTCTTCTATTAAATCTTTAAACATTTTTCTTATTAACTTTTTAAACATTTGATTTTCCTTTTAATTATTTATTAGGTTTGTAATCCATGTGAATTACAGTTCCATGTGGACATTCCCAAGAAGGATTATTTACAATAACCCATAACACATCATTAGGTATTTTAGTGTAGTCAACATTAGAGAAGTAACCATCAGTAAATATAATAGTTACATCTACTTCTTGTTGATCTTCTGCATGAGCAACTACTGGTTCAATGCGAGTACCTCCTCCACCTGTAAACTCTACA
>JAAGZM010000673.1 GCA_024206355.1 Gammaproteobacteria bacterium
CCAATAATGAAGAGGTAGAGGAAGAGTAATAAGAGGATCCCAAAAAAACCAAATTCTTCGCCGAGTACTGAGAAAATAAAATCAGTATGTCTTTCAGGTAAAAATTCTAATTGCGACTGTGTTCCGTTGAGCCATCCTTTGCCGTAGAGTCCACCAGAGCCGATTGCTATTTTTGATTGGATAATATGATATCCCTTACCAAGAGGATCTCTTTCAGGATCTAGGAAGATTAGTATTCTGTCTTTTTGATAGTCTCTAAGTAAAAATATCCAAGCGATAGGGGCAAAAGAAGCAAAGAGCACAATGAAACCTGTTACAAGTCGCCAACTGATGCCTGCGAGTAATAAAACAAATAATCCTGAGCTTGCAATCAACAATGATGTACCCAAGTCAGGTTGCCTCGCGATAAATATAGTTGGGATTAAAATAAACAATGCTGAGGCAAATAGGTAGCGTTTAGTCGGTGGTAAATTATGTTCGCTCAAATACCAAGCAAGCACCATGGGTAATGCGATTTTTAGAATTTCAGATGGTTGGAAACGGAATAATCCTAAGTCTAGCCAACGTTGAGCTCCTTTTCCTGTAACACCGAAGAACATTACTCCAATAAGCATAATTATACCTATTCCATAGAGCGGAACTGCCCATGATTTTAATACTCGCGGAGGGATTTGTGCCATAAAAAACATTACGATAAATGCAAGCCCCAGTCGAACTACCTGTCGCTTTATTAGGTCAATATTTTCGCCACCTGCACTATAAAGGATCACTAGTCCGAACCCGATCAAAGCTAATAATCCTAGCAAAAGTGGAAGGTCAAGATGTAACCTCCACCAGATAGAATGCCTTGCCTTATGAGCGTGGCTGGGTGCTGACTCTAGCATTATCCGCTGTTTCCTGTTCGAGGTAAAATTGCATTACTTTTCGTGCGATAGGACCAGCATTTGTACTTCCGCCCCCCTCATTTTCTAAAATGACTGCAACGACTATTTTTGGTTTTTTAAATGGTGCGAACGCTATAAATAAAGCGTTATCACGATGTCTCTTTGTAACCTTTTCTTCATCAATTTCTTCTAAATCTTGTGCCTTAGCAACTAACTGTACTGTTCCAGACTTTCCCCCCGATGTAAATTCAGCAGTTTCGAATGCCTTGGAAGCGGTTCCACCTGGTGCATTAACGCCGCGCATTGCTTTTCTCACTAAATCCATATTAGCTTTTTTAAAGTCGAAAATTTGCTGTTCTACTGGAACAATTTCGATAATTTTCATTTCACCTCTATCGCCAATTGCATTTGCTAATCTTAGATTATTTCTCAGTCCACCATTTGCTAAAACAGCTGCTGCTGAAGCAAGTTGTAGAGGTGTTGTATTCCAATAGCCCTGACCAATACCAATAATAACTGTCTCACCAGGATACCAAGGTTGATTTCGGTCCGCACGTTTCCATCCTCTTGAGGGCATGAGTGCTGGAATTTCTTCCCCCATATCGATATTGGTTAATTCGCCAAAACCAAAACTTGTCATTCCATCATAAATTCTATCAATACCCAACTTTAATGCAACTTCATAAAAGAATGTATCACATGAGTGAATAATAGATTGAGTTAAATTAACCCAACCATGGCCTTGTTTTTTCCAATCTCGATATTTATGTTTTTTATCTTCTAGTTGGAAATAGCCTTTATCCCATATCTTAAACTTAGATGTAACAACATTTTCTTCAAGCGCTAATAGCCCAAGCATTGGTTTAATTGTTGAACCAGGGGAATATTGCCCCCTCAGTGCTCGATTAAATAGTGGACGGTCTATTGACTTGAGTAATTTTGAATAGGCTTTCGATGATATACCATTAACAAATGCATTAGGATCATAAGCAGGAGTACTGACTAGAGATAGAACTGCTCCAGTATCAGGGTTCAGCGCTATTACCACACCTCTTTTACTTTTCAGGAGACGATTTGCTTCCATTTGTAACCGGCTATCTAGGTTGAGAACAATATCTTTGCCGGGGATCGGTGCTTTTCTACTTAAAACTCTCAGTACTCTACCTCTTACATCCGTTTCAACTTCTTGGTAGCCAATAGTTCCATGTAAAATATTTTCGTAGAATTTTTCTAAGCCAACTTTTCCAATATGTCTTGTTGCCAGATAATTACTCCCATCAATGGCTGCTAACTCTCGTTCATTAATACGCCCTACATAACCTAGTGAATGAACCATATTTTCACCAAATGGATAATACCTGACTAGCCTTGCTTCAATCGAAACACCGGGAAAACGATATTGATTAACAGCAAATAATGCTCTATCAGTTTCTGTTAAGTCGGTGATTAATGTTGTCTGATTAAAGCGCCTTTTATATTTGCTATTCTCTTTGTACTGTTCAATTTTATCATCAGTTATGGCTGACAATATTGCCTGCAGATCTTTTAAAGTAACATCAATATCTTTGATTTTTTCAGGAATCAATTCTAAAGAAAATACCGAGCGATTTTCTGCAAGAATAACACCCTTGCGATCATATATGAGACCTCTATTTGGTGCAATTGGGATAACTTTAATTCGGTTTTGATTAGAAAGGGTTTGTAAATCTTGGAAGCTGTTCACTTGCAAATAAAGCATCCTACCAACAAGTAGCATCAGCAAACCGAAGACAAGAATAGACACAACCAATGTACGACTAATGTAAAGATTAGTCTCAAGGATATGATTTTTAATTGTTTGTCTTCTTACCATCATTTCCTGTTATTTATTCTCTATAGCTCTTTATTCCAGATGCTTCTTTATTCCCTGTGATAGGGATGCCCGGCATTAATTGACCATGCTCGATACAGTGCTTCAGCAACCACAACTCTTACTAAGGGATGAGGGAAAGTTAAAGCAGATACAGACCAATGTTGTTGTGCTCTCTGACTACATTGAGGTGCAAGGCCATCAGGACCTCCAACCAGAAGACATACATCGCTACCTAACCCTTGCCACATTGATAATTGTTTCGCAAGATCAGGAGTTGTCCACGATTTACCAATAACATCTAAACTGACAACGAAGTCATTGGGCTTTATCGCAGCTATCATCATTTCACCTTCTTTTTTCAGTAAGCGTTGTAGATCAGCATTTTTACCTCGATGCGCCAATGGTATTTCTATTAGCTCAAGATCAAGTTCTCTCGGTAGTCGTCGTGCATATTCTTGATAACCTGTCTGCACCCAAGCAGGCATTTTTTTTCCAACGACGATAAAACGGATGCGCATTATAACTACTTATACTTCATTTGAACTGCTAGTATCAAATTCAGGATCCCAGAGCTTTTCAAGCTGATAAAAATCACGAGTGTTCGATTGCATAACGTGTACAACCACATCACCTAAATCAACAAGTACCCATTCAGCAGCAGATTCTCCCTCTACTCCAAGAGGTGGATTGTTAGCGACTTTTGCACGCAGCACCACTTCACTGGCTATGGCTTTGACTTGGCGGTTGGAGCCACCGGAACAAATCACCATTACATCAGTAAATGTACAAGTATCCGCGACATCCAATACTTTGATGTCTCTAGCCTTCATATCTTCTAGAGAATCAATTACTAGTGCCTTTAGTTCTTCTATTTTCATGTTACTCCAAACTTTTTTATATGCTGTTGTTATTATCTCACACATTAATACCCATTTTACTTCATAAAGTAGAATGGGTATTACAATAGATCTTCTGTTGCTCGATATACTCACAAACCTTTGCTGGTAATAAATAGCGTATATTCATATTTTCACTTATGCGTTTTCTAATATCGCTCGATGCGATATCTAAAATAGGATTGTTCATTCTGATAACCGAACCAAAGTTGGTATCAGGATATCCATCACCTTTATATTCATTATCTTTAATGAAATCATCTAACTGCTGACTAGTTTCTGAATGACTACCCGGTCGAATTGCAATTAACAAATGAGCGTAGTTAATAATTTCTTGCCATTGATGCCAGTTATCAAATTGGTTAAAGGCATCATCACCTAAAATAAAGAATATTGGCTGTTCTGAACCTATTTCTTTACGAATTTCTTGAAGACTAAGCAACGTATAGGAAGGCCCTTTACGCTGTAATTCCCTATCATCCACTGATAATTCTTTTATATCCTCAACCGCAAGTTGCAACATCGTTAGGCGTTGTTTTTCAGTTGCTGTAGGACTATCTCGATGCACAGGTTGGAAACTGGGCATTAACCTAATCTCTTCTAAATCCAACGTTTCAGCAAGATCGATGGCAAGTCTTAAATGTCCATGATGAACAGGATCGAACGTTCCACCAAGAATTGCTATTGCAGATTTTCTTGGTTTGATTATATGAGGAGTAGTCACCTTGCTTTCCATAACCCATTACCAGAGATTTGTAATAACAGTGATTCCATCGCAGTCCAGGCATCACCTTTTTGCTGGCCTTTAATCATCTTATCAAGTTCTAAACATCTCGCTAAAATTCGCTGCCATACGTTCAGAGGATAACGTCGTAGTGATTTTCCATAACCGTCTTTCTTATTACCCCAGACATAGTACTTTTGCATAACTTGAGCCGGCATTTCACCTTGCTCACAATCCCATGCCATTTTAGTTAAGTTCCTGAGCTCGTAAGTTAGTAGACCATTAATTTTAGCAACTGCTTCGCCTTCATGTCTCAACCCTGTAAGGATGCGGGTAAGTCTTTTTGCATCACCTGCAAAACTTGCTTCTAATAATTCGAAAGTATCAAAACGAGAATTGTCACCAACATATTCTCGCATCATGGCTGCAGATATTGTATCTTGATTTGCGTAAAGTAAACTCAGCCTTTCAACTTCCTGCTGTGCTGCTAATAAATTCCCCTCAACCCTTTCAGCAAGTACATTGAGTGCATCAGCGTCTAAGTTCAAACCTTTCTTTCTTGCCCGCTGTGCTAACCATCCAGGTAAGTTTTTAGTGTCCACAGGCCATATTTCAACATGCACACCCAATTTGGCAAGAAGTTTATACCAAGGTTTGCTCATTGATTTCTTATCAAGTTTTGCACAACTGATTAACAAGAATTGATCTTCAGGGGGGTTATCACACCAGCTTAAAAATGCTTTACAAAAATCAAC
>JAAGZM010000674.1 GCA_024206355.1 Gammaproteobacteria bacterium
AGGAACAGTAAAATGGTTTAATAACGCTAAAGGTTATGGTTTTATTAAATCGGCAGAAGGTGGTAATGATATTTTTGTTCATTACTCTACGATCGAAATGGAAGGCTATAAAAGCTTAAAAGCCGGTCAAGAAGTTACTTTTGATTTATCCGATGGTCCTAGAGGTGTCCACGCAACAGATATTACGACAAAAGATATTACGACAAAAGATAAAACCGCTAAATAGATAGCGGTTTTATTTCAAGTTTAAGTTTATCTACCAACCGGTAATATCTTTCAGCCCTGCTCCAATATCAGCAAGGCTTCTTACAGTTTTTACGCCAGCATCTTCAAGTGCTGCAAATTTCTCTACTGCCGTACCTTTACCGCCAGCGATAATTGCACCTGCGTGACCCATACGTTTTCCAGCTGGGGCTGTTACACCTGCTATGTATGAAACTACTGGTTTTGTCACATTAGCCTTAATGTAAGCGGCGGCTTCTTCTTCCGCTGTTCCACCAATCTCACCAATCATTACAATTGCTTCAGTTTTATCATCAGCTTGAAACTTAGAAAGGATATCAATGAAGTTAGAACCTGGAATTGGGTCGCCACCGATACCTACACAGGTAGACTGTCCAAAACCATAGTCAGTCGTTTGCTTGACTGCTTCGTACGTCAATGTACCTGAACGAGAAACAATTCCCACTCTACCTGGTAAATGAATATGACCGGGCATAATACCAATCTTACATTCGCCTGGCGTGATAACACCTGGACAGTTAGGTCCAACTAATTGTACGCCCATCTCATCACATCTGATTTTAACATCTAGCATGTCGAGGGTAGGAATTCCTTCAGTTATACAAACGATTAGTTTTACACCTGAGTATGCCGCTTCTAGAATTGAATCTTTACAAAATGGTGCAGGGACATAGATTACAGATGCGTCTGCTTCAGTTTCTTCAACCGCTTCTTTAACTGTATTAAATACTGGAAGCCCAAGATGAGTTTGCCCACCTTTGCCCGGTGTTACACCACCGACCATTTTTGTACCATACTCAATTGCTTGTTCAGAATGAAATGTTCCTTGAGACCCTGTGAAACCTTGACAGATTACACTAGTACTTTTATCAATCATTATGCTCATCAGTTATGCCTCCACTGATTTAACGGCTTTGTCTGCTGCATCGGCAAGACCTTCAGCTGCTATAATATTCAAACCACTGTCTGCTAGTAACTTAGAGCCGATATCAGCACGATTACCTTCCAGACGAACAATAACAGGAACAGCAACACCAACTTCTTGAACTGCGCCAATAATACCTTCAGCAATCAAATCACAACGCACGATCCCACCAAAGATATTCACCATGATAGCTTTCACTTTGTCATCTGTAAGAATGATTTTAAATGCTTCAACAACACGGTCTTTCGTTGCTCCACCCCCAACATCAAGGAAGTTTGCAGGGTTTCCACCATGAATTTTAATAATATCCATTGTACCCATTGCAAGACCAGCACCATTGACTAAGCAACCGATATTACCATCTAATGCAACATAGTTAAGATCCCAGTGTGCAGCTCTTGCTTCACGCTCATCTTCCTGACTCGGATCATGCATTTCACGAACTTTAGGATGACGATATAAAGCATTACCATCAATTCCTATTTTTGCATCAAGACAATGCAAGTTACCTTTATCTGTGACTACGAGTGGATTAATTTCCATAAGCGCTAAATCGCAGTCATGAAATAATCTTGAAAGTTTCATAAAGATTGAAGTAAATTGCTTTATCTGCTTAGGATTTAGTCCCAACTTAAATGCCAACTCGCGACCTTGATAAGGCATCGCTCCGGTCAAAGGGTCAATAATAGCTTTGTGGATTTTCTCAGGTGTCTCTTCAGCAACCTTCTCAATCTCAACACCACCTTCTGTTGATGCCATGAAAACAACTCGACGACTTGCTCTGTCAATGACTGCACCTAGGTACAATTCAGAAGCAATATCCGTACAAGTTTCAACTAAAATCTTACTAACAGGCTGTCCAGCCGCATCGGTTTGGTAAGTCACTAAATTCTTACCTAACCATTGATGAGCAAACTTTTTCACTTCTTCTTTAGATTTAACCAGCTTTACACCACCAGACTTACCTCGTCCGCCAGCATGTACCTGACATTTCACTACCCATGTATCGCCACCTATTTGGCCTGCAGCTTCAAAAGCCGCTGTTGCTGAATCAACAGCTATGCCATCAGAAACAGGCAGACCATATTCACGAAATAGCTGTTTACCTTGATACTCATGCAAATTCATAATATTTTCCTGTAAGTGTTAACTATCAATAAATCGTTATATTTCTAATAAAATTCTTGCTGGATCTTCTAGTAATTCTTTAATGGTTTTCAAAAAGCCTACAGACTCTTTGCCATCAACCATGCGGTGGTCATAAGAGAATGCCATGTACATCATTGGTAAAATAACAACTTCACCATTTACAGCCATTGGCCTTTCTTTTGTAGCATGCATCCCCAAAATTCCGCTCTGAGGAGGGTTGATAATTGGCGTAGACATTAGCGAGCCAAAAACACCGCCATTTGATACAGTGAAAGTTCCACCCGTTAATTCACCAACCGTTAGCTTATTTTCCTGGGCGCGCATTCCTAAATCTCTGATTTTTAATTCAATTTCTGCCATTGATAGCATATCAGCATCTCTGATAATAGGAACCACTAAACCTCGTGGCGATGATACTGCAACACCAATATCATAATAACCATGATAAACCACATCATTACCATCAATTGAAGCATTTACTCCAGGATATCGTTTAAGTGCCTCAACGGCAGCTTTAATAAAGAAAGACATAAAGCCAAGACGAACACCTTTAGCTTTTTCAAATGACTCTTTATACTTTTTACGAAGGTCCATCACAGGCTTCATGTTTAATTCATTAAAGGTGGTCAGTGTTGCAGATGTTTGTTGTGATTCAACAAGGCGTTCCGCAATACGAGCTCTTAGACGTGTCATTGGCACACGTTTTTCAGTACGCTCTCCAGCGACTGGGGAATCAACAACCACCGCAGGAGCAGCTGTCTTTTGGCTTGCCGTTGCATTATCAACAAAAGATTGCACATCTTCTCGTGTCAATCGTCCGCCCTTTCCTGTTGCAGGAATTGCTGAAGATTCTAAATTATGTTCTGAAATAAGTCTTCTAACAGCTGGTGACAAACTTTCACTATCAGAAATAGAGGTAGCAGCAGTGGCTTCAGTGCTCGTCTCAGCAACAGGCGCTGAACCACCCGCTTTAAAGGTAGCAATTACCTGTTCAGCGTTAACAGTTTCACCATCTTGATGAATAATATCGACGAGTACACCGTTATCTGGGGCAACAACCTCGAGCACAACCTTATCGGTTTCAATATCTACAAGATTTTCATCCCGCTCTACCGCTTCACCGGGTTGCTTATGCCAAGTTGCAATTGTTGCATCAGCAACTGATTCTGGTAATACTGGTACTTTGATTTCTATTGTCATTGCTAATCCTTAATCGTTACGCTTCCTAACCTTGAAGAGCGTCTAAAACTAACATTTCTTGCTGTTTAACATGCAGAGCCACACTTCCAGCAGCGGGTGCAGCTGATGCCTCTCTACTACATAATCGTGTTCTATTATCACCCGGTAAACAACCGTTAAAGTGATGTAGACTACTAAACCAAGCTCCTTGATTTAGAGGCTCTTCTTGGCACCATATCCATTCCTTAACATCTGAATACTGCTCTAAAGTAGAATGCAGATCCTTTTTGGGGAATGGGTAAAGTTGTTCCAAGCGAATAATAGCGACTGTATCTAATCCAAATTCTGAACGTTTATTAATTAAGTCGTAATAAACCTTACCACTACAAAGCACGACTCTATTTACTTTGCTTACATCTTGTTCTTCAACCTCTGGAATTACATTATGGAATTCACCATTAATTAACTCATCAGCATCAGATACCGCTAACGGATGTCGTAGTAAACTTTTTGGCGTCATTACTATTAGAGGACGTCGCATAGGTCGAACCATCTGACGTCTTAGCATGTGGAATGTCTGAGCAGGAGTACTTGGAACACAAACCTGAATATTATGCTCAGCACAAAGTTGTAAATAACGTTCAAGGCGAGCAGATGAATGCTCGGGACCTTGCCCTTCGTATCCATGGGGCAGTAACATGACCAAACTACTTAGACGACCCCATTTATGTTCTCCTGAAGAGATGAATTGATCAATAACAACTTGTGCACCGTTAGCAAAATCACCGAATTGTGCCTCCCAAACAACCAAACTTCTTGGCTCAGTGGAAGCATAACCGTATTCAAATGCTAATACGGCTTCTTCAGAGAGTACTGAATCAAAGACTTCAAATTTTCCTTGAGTTGGAGAAATATGCTCAAGTGGTATATGGGTATGGGCATCATTTTGATCGTGCAAAACAGCATGTCGATGGAAGAAAGTTCCTCGTCCACTATCTTGACCACATAAACGGATACTAAAGCCTTCATTAATGAGAGAAGCATAGGCCAATGTTTCACTAAAACCCCAGTCTAATAATGTCTTACCTTGAGACATTTTTACTCTTGCTTGCATGAGTTTAGCAACACGACTATGCAATTTTATATTATCTGGAACGTCTACTAATTTCTCTGCGAGAAAATGCAAAGTATCTTTATTCAATGTCGTATTGTTCGGCTCATTCCATTCTTTGTTATGGTGAGAAACCCAATCAACACTAAACTCGTGTCTTTGAATTGGTAACCAATTGGGTACCATATTTTTCCCGACTTCCAAAGCTGTACGGTATTTTTCTATAATATCTTTTTCTTGTTGCTTAGAAATAACGCCTTCTTTAATTAACGCATCAGCATAAATCTTTCTTGTTGTCGGATGCTTACGAATAACTTGATACATTAACGGCTGAGTAGCTCTCGGTTCGTCCGCTTCATTGTGACCATGTCTTCGATAACAAAAGAGATCGATAACCACGTCTTTATGAAACTTCATTCGATAATCAAGGGCTAAACGAGTTACAAAAACTACGGATTCAGGATCATCGGCATTTACATGAAAAATCGGTGCCTTAACCATTTTAGCAACATCAGTACAATAACTGGTTGAACGTATATCCACTTGTTTATTGGTAGTAAAACCTACTTGATTATTGATAACAATATGGATTGTTCCACCTGTGTAGAAACCTCGTGTTTGTGACATGTTAAATGTTTCTGCCACAACACCTTGACCTGTAAACGCTGAGTCGCCATGAATAGCAACAGGTAATACCTGATCGCCGATTTCATCAAACCGTCTATCTTGTCGTGCTCTGACAGAGCCTTGAACAACCGGTGCTGCAATTTCTAAGTGCGATGGATTAAATGCCAATACCAAATGTACTGGGCCTCCAGACGTACTCATATCTGATGAAAAACCTTGATGATATTTAACATCACCCGAACCACTTAAAATTTCGGCTTTACCTTCAAATTCATCAAATAATTCACTCGGTACTTTGCCTAATAAATTCACTAAAACATTTAACCGCCCACGATGAGCCATACCAACGATTACTTCTTTTACCGATTGGCTTCCAGCACGTTGAACTAAACCATGTAAGAGAGGCAACAGGCTTTCTCCTCCCTCTAATCCAAATCGCTTTGCTCCTGGGTACTTAGATGCTAGATATTTTTCTAAACCTTCGGCAGCACTGAGATCTTCAAGTAAGTTAACTTTGTCTTTGCTAGAGAGTCGATATTCAGACTGCCCTGCTTCTAGATAATTTTCTATCCAAAGTTTTTCTTCAGCATTAGTAATGTAAATATATTCTGAGGCGACCGAACCACAATAGGTAGCTTCTAACTGAGCAACAATTTCGGCCAACGTTTTTTCATTAACACCTTCTAGGTTTCCGGTTCGGTATGTTTCATCCAAGTCTGCTTCGGTTAAACCGTGACTTGTAAGCTCTAATTCAGGTGCTTCTTCTTTTTCTCGAATATTGAGCGGATCAATATTAGCAACTTTATGACCACGTCCCCGATAAGTATTAATTAACTCCCAAACACCAAACTGTTTATCATTAACGACAGCTTTGCCACCGGCATTAACCGATAATCTTGGTTTAGCTCCTAGTTCTTTGAAATAGTCTCTGATAACAGAATGAGAAACATCTTTATTTGCATTACCATTGATCTGAGGTAATTCTTTGAAATGTTGCTGCCACTCAGGAGAAACTGAATTAGTATCATGGAGATATTGTTCGTATAACACTTCAAGATATGCGGCATTTCCGCCACTAAATTGGGATGAATCACACCAACCTTGCATGTTTTTTGCCATTGAAAGCAGCCTTCCTGACTTAGTTTTATTATTTACAGCAATTTTTTATAACTATCAAAACCTTTAGGTAAGTAGTATCACTTATTACCTAATAATTAGATATTAGATATTAGTTAATATCATAGCCAAATTTTATAATTTTTAAAGCAAAATTAGACCTTTAACAACTTTTCTCTTACTTTTCCAATTGCTTGTGTTGGATTAAGCCCCTTTGGACATGCATCAATACAATTCATAATACCTCTACAGCGAAATACGCTGAAGGCATCATCAAGGTC
>JAAGZM010000675.1 GCA_024206355.1 Gammaproteobacteria bacterium
ATTGCTATAGAGACAAGTTTTGGCTATGGTGCTGGTGGAAATAATACGATTAACAATTCTCAAGTTGAAGATCATCAATTGAGGTTGATGGAACTTGCCAAATCTAATACTGAATCAAACATTGAACAAGAAGAACAAATTGAGAGCGAAGAAGAAAGTACAGATTGTTAAGTGGTCAATAAAGCTATTGATGAACCCTCTGTTAGCATTTCTGAAATAGAAGGTACAGCTGCTGCAGATGAGGTAGGGAAAACATGCTTCTATGCAATTAATATTGTGTAATTGCCCTGGACGAGATGCAGCTCGATAGTTAGTGCAAGGACTAGTGAAAACAAGACTTGCAGCTTGTGTCAATATTATTGCTAATATTGGTGTAATTTACTGGCGGGAAGGTGAAATAAAATATAATGCTGAGTGTCAGCTTCAAATAAAGACGTCGAATCAGAGTCTTGACGATATTATTCATTATATTAAATAAAATCATCCTAATGAAGTTCCTGAAGTTATTGCGATGCAAATTGAAAATGGAAATCAGGACTATTTCGATTGGGTAAAACAGGAAACCTATGATAGTGAATAAATTTACAATATCGTCTTTGATGATTTTCATGTTACTGATGATTTCAGGAAACGGGATTATTTTAGCGGCTGAATCAAGTTCATCTACTTTTCAGGATACAATATTTGAAGAGGAAGAAGAATTTCTCAAAGTTGATGATGCTTTTATTGTCAGTGCTGATTCGATAGATAATGAATTTATTGTTCGTTGGAAAATAGCAGAGGCTTATTATCTTTATAAACATCGCTTTGGATTTTCAGCCATAGGTGCTGAATTAAATGAGCCGCTTATACCTGATGGGTTGAAAAAAACGGATGAATATTTTGGTAAGGTTGAGGTGTATTACAACCATGTTGAAATAGCCATTCCATTTAAAAAAGCATCCAATGAAGTTATTTTGACCATAGAATACCAAGGCTGTGCAGATGCTGGCCTATGTTATACGCCGACGACTCGTTATTTAACCTTTGAAGAGCATAGTGACGGCTCATACAAATTAACATCAGGTATTGAAACAAAGATCTCCGGGCTAGCAACTTTAGAATCAGAAGCTGCGATTAGTCCAAAAAATGAACCATCAAATTTTACTAGTACAACAGGAACACTTTCATCTGTGCTTGCCGAAGGTGATGTATTTTGGACGCTATTAGCATTTCTAGGAGCAGGCCTACTATTAACCTTTACACCTTGTGTACTACCAATGATCCCAATTCTCTCAGGAATTATTGCAGGACAAGGTAAAGAAATTACTACAGCTAAGGCTTTCCGCCTGTCTTTTGTCTATGTTCAGGCAATGGCGATAACTTATGCTGTCCTTGGTGTGCTAGTCGCTAAGGCAGGTAATTCCTTGAGTGGATATCTCCAGTCGCCAATAATTCTCACCATTGTAGCGGGAATTTTTATCATTTTAGCGATGTCGATGTTTGGTTTATTTGAAGTAAAATTACCGGCCTTCATTGGTAATCGAATTCAGGACGTCAGTGAAAAACAAAAAGGTGGTAACTACATTGGTGTAGCAGTGATGGGGGTCATATCAACTCTTATTGTTTCTCCTTGTACTTCAGCACCACTGACGGCAGCACTGCTTTTTATTGCGAAGAGTGGAAATGTTTGGATGGGTGGTCTGTCGCTCTATTTCTTAGGCTTGGGCATGGGTATTCCATTACTAATTATTGGTGTGAGCGAAGGCAGACTTATCCCTAAAGCTGGTGAATGGATGGATTCAGTAAAACTGTTATTTGGTTTTATTATGCTTGGTATGTCACTTTATATTACTGCTCACCTTATTCCTGGTCCTGTGTATTTATTGCTCTGGTCTATTTTGTTGATTATTGCATCAAACTTTTTTGGTGCATGTACAGCAGCAACCAATCCGGGGCAAATTTTACGCAAAAGCATTGCTATTATTATTTTTCTAATCGGTATTATTTATATGCTTGGTGCAGCAATGGGCAATGATCGATTATTGCAACCTCTAGGCAATATTCATGTTTCATCGTCTTCTAAAGCTGAGAACTCTGATTTAGATTTTGTACCCTTTAAAAGCCTTGAAGAACTAGAGGTTCATCTGAAAACTGCTAAGCAATTAGGGCAGCCAGTCATGGTGGATTTTTTTGCAGAATGGTGTGTTGCCTGCTATGAATTTGAAGATTACACCTTTAGTAATGAAAAAGTTAAACAGCTATTAGCTACCAAGAATGTCATATTATTACAGGCTGACGTGACATTAAACTCTGCGATTGATATTCAATTAATGAAAAACTTTAATATACTTGGATTACCTTCAATCTTATTTTTTGATACAGAAGGTAGTGAATTAACACAGATGCGAGCAACAGGCTTCGAAGATGCAGAAACATTTATGAAGCGTTTAAATAGCGCTTTTAAATAATCTTTTGATTTAGATCAAAAACGATATTATTATGCCAACCTAAATGTTGATAAAATTATTGGACTATTGAATAATCGTTTGATGTTAGATAAAAATACATCCAGTTGTGATAAGATCTTATACCTCCTTAAAACAGGAGGTCCTGAAACAGCAGCTGTGTTGGCAAAGTCACTCAACATAACTAGTATGGGTGCGCGACAGCATCTACAGAATCTCACCGATGAAGGCTTAATTGAGTTTCAAGATATTAAGCAAGGAAGAGGGCGACCAGCTCGTTACTGGAAAACTACTAAAGCGGCTGATGAGAAGTTCCCTAATGCTCACTCTGAGTTGACCTTACAGTTAATCAATGCTGCCGAGGAAGTTTTTGGTGAAGGTGGAGTTAGTAAGCTTATTAATGCCAGACAAAAAAAATCACTTCTGCGCTACCAGAAACATATTAAAGGTTCTAGTGATCTAGAAACCATATTGAATCGTCTTGCTGAAATACGCACTAAAGAAGGATATATGGCAAATGTTGAAGCTATAGGCGGCGCATTTTTATTGAATGAAAATCACTGCCCTATTTCTACGGTAGCAAGTAATTGTGGAGGGCTCTGTGATTCTGAGCTTGTACTATTTAGACAGATATTAGGGGAGCAGTATGTTGTCGCGCGTGCTGAGCATATTCTTTCAGGTGCAGGACGATGTTCATATCACATCTCTTTGAAAGAAAATCAATATGAAATTCTAGTAAAATAAAGATTAAAGGCCTTATTTGTGGGCAAACTTCCAAAAACGTGCAAAATATCCAGAAAATACTAGACATAACTCTCTTAGTGAGCCAAAATTGTCGTCAATATTATGAAACTTGCAAGATAAACGAAGTTTGGCGAAGATGTGTTGAATATGGCGACAGTTTTACAACTACATGGTCCAAATCTAAATCTCCTTGGAAGTCGGGAGACGTCAATATATGGTCAGCACACAATGGCAAGCATTGACCGGTCAGTTGAAAATCTTTTACAAGCATCTGCCCATAAATTTATTTGTTATCAAAGTAATCATGAAGGTGATTTAGTAGATCGCATTCAGCAGGCTTCACAACAATCGGTTGATTTTATTATTATTAACCCCGCAGCCTATACCCATACCAGTGTTGCAATTCGAGATGCGCTTTTAGCTGTATCGATTCCTTTCATTGAAGTACATCTCAGTAATCCTCTTGAACGGGAAGCTTTTCGACATACATCCTATTTCTCAGACATTGCCCATACAGTCATTAGTGGACATGGCGCTGAGAGCTATACACTTGCTGCAAAAGCAGCTATTGAATATTTAGATTAATAAGAAAGAGGCAAGAAAATGGATATCCGTAAAGTAAAAAAATTAATTGAGCTACTTGAAGAATCAGGTATTGCAGAAATTGAAATAAAAGAAGGAGAAGATTCTGTTCGTATTAGCCGCGGTCAATCGTCAGCCACCGTTATGGCTACTGCACCTGCACCTGTCATCGCAGCTCCAATAGCAACGCCTGCAACAGTTCCAGCTGCACCAGCCGAGCCTCAAGCACCAGCTGGACATGCAGTAACGTCTCCAATGGTAGGCACTTTTTATCGTGCTCCTGCTCCTGGTGCTAAGAACTTTGTAGAAATAGGTGACTCAGTCACAGTTGGTGAGACTCTATGTATCATTGAAGCAATGAAAATGATGAATCAAATTGAGTCTGATAAGGCAGGTGTTGTAAAGGCTATTCTGATTGATGAAGGCCAACCTGTTGAATTTGACGAGCCATTATTTATTATCGAATAACCAGAGGTAATAGCTATGTTAGATAAAGTGCTAATTGCCAATCGTGGTGAAATTGCTCTGAGAATATTAAGAGCATGTCACGAACTTGGTATTAAGACAGTAGCGGTTCATTCAACTGCTGACGAAAATTTAATGCATGTTAGGCTTGCCGATGAGTCAATTTGTATTGGGCCGCCTTCAGCATTAAAAAGTTATCTAGATATTCCTTCAATAATTGCTGCTGCGGAAATTACGAATTCGGTAGCGATACACCCAGGCTACGGTTTTCTGGCTGAGAGTGCGGATTTTGCTGAAAAGGTAGAAAATAGTGGATTTATTTTCATTGGTCCACGATCTGAAACAATCAATCTTATGGGTGATAAGGTATCTGCTATTGCAGCAATGAAAAAAGCTGGTGTGCCTTGTGTTCCTGGATCAGATGGTCCTCTTGGTGATGACGAAAAAGAGAACCTAGCCATTGCAAAACGTATTGCATATCCAATTATCATTAAAGCTTCTGGCGGTGGTGGTGGAAAAGGAATGCGTGTTGTTAGAGAAGAGTCAGAATTGATCCAATCGATCGCACTTACTCGAGCTGAAGCAAAAGCAGCATTTAACAATGATGTTGTTTATATGGAGAAATTTCTAGAGAATCCGCGCCATATTGAAATTCAGGTTCTCAGTGATACTCTTGGAAATGCAATTCACCTTGGAGAGCGTGATTGTTCGATGCAACGTCGACATCAGAAAGTTGTTGAAGAAGCTCCGGCTCCAGGCATTACTATGGAGACACGTAAATTTATTGGTGAGCGTTGTGTTAGAGCCTGTAAAGATATTGGTTATCGTGGCGCAGGAACTTTTGAGTTTTTGTATGAAAAAGGTGAGTTTTATTTCATTGAAATGAATACGCGTGTCCAAGTCGAACACCCTGTATCTGAATTGATAAGTGGTGTTGATATTATAAAAGAGCAATTACGGATTGCTGAAGGTCAACCTTTATCATTTAAGCAAAAAGATATCAATTTCAGTGGACATGCTATTGAATGTCGAATTAATGCTGAAGATCCGGTAAGTTTCATTCCTTCACCAGGTGAGATAAATCGCTATCATACACCAGGTGGACCAGGTGTTAGACTCGATTCTCATATTTACACAGGCTATAAAGTGCCTCCCTATTATGATTCGATGATTGGAAAATTGATCACTTTTGGAGAGAATAGGGACGTTGCTATCGCACGTATGCAAATGGCATTAGAAGAAGTCATGATTGATGGGATTAAAACCAATATTCCGTTACAGCGTGACATTATTTCTGATCCTAACTTTCATCGAGGCGGAACAAATATCCATTATCTTGAAGAAAAATTAGCGGCTGCAACAGCTGCTGATAAAAAGTAGTTGATATTTATGCTATTGATAAGCAACGAGTGCCCGGCTCCATAGGGCTAATTTCATGGGCATTAATTCATGAACTGGATACAGCTTCGCTTGACCGTTGAGCAGTCATATGTTGCTGAGCTAGATGAATTATTGTTTGAAAAACAAGCATTATCAGTAACCTGCCAAGATGCTGAAGATCAACCTATCCTAGAGCCTGGTGTTGGAGAAATGCCACTTTGGGATAAGGTACTTATAATTGCATTATACGAAGGCACGATAGAAACAAAACAAATTCAGGAAGAATTAGAAAAGTCGCCTTTTTGGAAGCATGTTTATACTTCTCGATGGGAAACTCTAGAAGATAAAGAATGGATCCGTGCCTGGATGAAAGATTACCATCCTATGCAATTTGGTAAACGATTATGGATTTGCCCTAGTTGGGAAAAGGCTCCTGATCCGGATGCCGTCAATGTTTTTCTTGATCCAGGGTTAGCATTTGGAACGGGAACACATCCTACAACAGCTCTTTGTCTAGCCTGGTTAGATGAAAACATCAAGACTGAGCAAAAGATAATTGATTACGGTTGTGGTTCAGGAATTTTAGCGGTAGCTGCATTAAAATTAGGTGCCTCAACTGTTTTGGGTATCGACTATGATCCACAAGCATTATTAGCAACGCGAGATAATGCGCAGAGAAATGGGATCGCTGAAAATCAACTGAAAGTCGTTTTACCCAAAAATGCAAAAACATTCCAAGCTGATGGGATTGTTGCAAACATTTTAGCTGAAACGCTTCGTGAGCTCGCTGATAGTATTTCAAGCCAGGTTAAACAAAATGGCTGGCTTGCTATGTCAGGCATTCTTGAACATCAAGCTGAATCATTGATTGTTCAATATAGCCAGTGGTTTTACATGAATAAGCCTGTCATAATGGGTGAGTGGATTTTATTATCTGGTACAAAAAAATACTGAAAACATGGAGTTTTTTACAAAAGAATGAGTAGTTATACCTGTTGCCCAAAGTGTGATACGGCATTTGTCGTAACAGAAGAACATTTGCAAATGGCTGATGGAAAAGTTCGATGCGGCTCATGTAAAAGTGTTTTTAATGATATAGTAGATCTACCAATTGATGAAGCTGAGGAAGAAGCTGCTCTTGATCAAAATTATGATGATCCTGATTTAATTCAAGCAACGGGTGAAGTTGTACTTAATACAATTCCACAGCAAGAAGAACAACCAACAGTTGTCTTAGATAGTCAGTCTGAGTTGCCAATCAGTGATTTTGAGATTAAAGAACATGCTGATTTGGAAGAGTATGTCCAAATAGATATGGTTGTTGAGTCAACGGTAGAACCTTCTGCTGAGTTTGAACTTTCTAGTGATGCTGTTATGGAAATCAAAGATGATTCTGATCTGTTCGTTGAGTCACTTGAAAACCTACAACTTGCTGAAACAGATCCTGACGCTAGAGATAGTGTCGTAGA
>JAAGZM010000676.1 GCA_024206355.1 Gammaproteobacteria bacterium
CACGATAAACCACCCCGCCGCCTTCGGTATCGGCCACCGGGGTTTCGAAAAAAGATATTTGCAACTATAGAGAACGGGCTTGTTCAACACCGGGATAAGATCGTGGATCGCTCCGCGATCACGATCTATCCTTGTTCGTTATGTGCTCCTTAAAATGAGTAGTATTTCAAACACTACAATACTGCTCCAGACTTAACCAAAATGTTTATTATCTCCGAGTTTTCAGCATCTACTGCAATTGATAGCGGAGTTTTATTCTTGAAAATTTCTAAGTTTGGATCTGCACCTTTTTCAAGCAAGATATTTACTAAGTGATTGTTTTCATTTGAAATTGCCATGGTAAGTGGTGACGAAGTCTTTAAATAGTTTCCATTATCGTCCCACACTAAATCTGGTGGTGCATGATTGGGGTTGCGCCCGCAGGCATTTACATTAGCCCCCGCTTCAATGAGCATCTCCGCAATTTCATAATGACCTTCTATGATGGATTCTATTAGGGCGGTGTTGATTCCCCTGTAGTCAATAGTAGCCTCAAGATTGGCATTTGCCTTAACTAGTTCTTCTACTATCTTAATTTCACCTTTGCTGGCAGCAAGAGATAAGGCTGTGAAACTATATCCACCACTTGTCGGGGTTGCCTCCAGATTAGCACCAGAATTAATTAGTAAAGTTGCTATTTCAGTCAGCCCTTTTTGAACTGCACTAAGTAATGCCGTGTACCCCAAGTTGTACCCATCTCTAAAGTTTAGCTCCATTCCTGCTTTTAATAGTTTAACAACAGACACTATATCTTCTTTATTGACTGCTTTTATAAGAGCCAATTCGGCATCATCAAAATATTCATCAACTTCAAAACTTGTGCATTGATTTATTATAAGTGTTGCTATATCCACCCAATAATCAAAATTATCATCTTCTTTACCTATATAATGTAAAGCGACTTCAAGAGTAGTGTTTCCGTGAGAATCTAATTCGTAAATATTTGAAGCATCAGATATAAGTCTTTTGACTTCTTCAATATCCTTTTTCAATACTGCTTGAATCAACATATAGTTACCTTCTATTTTTTATAGGATCGCATTGTTATGTTTCGTGAATTTACTTGGCGCTCATCAAAGCTAATCCAGCGATCAAAAATCCAAGCGCAATCAATGCCGCATGACCAGAACCTGCAAACCAAAACCCCAGCCAGCCAAAAACTGATACCCCTACAAAAATAAGCCCTAGTAGTTTCATTTTATTTCCTGTTTTAAAATTCTCGTTTGGTAGAAGTTTGTCATAAATGCACTTAAAGCACATAACAGGTGATTATGTGGCTGGCACGAATACTGACATATGCTGCTTGCTCGAATATTGTGATATGCCGCCAAATGTTCTCGCATGTTCTCATTCATTTACTGCTATATCAATGACTGCTCAATGCCGATTGCAGAAGCCTGGGCAACGGGGGAGTTAACAGGGACATCCACCCTAAGAGGATGAACCAGTCGACAACCGGAAAGCGGGTGTCCCTCACATCCCATATCACTTTGACGCCTAATCCAAGAGGTTAGTCAGGGTACTGCAGGATATTGGCAAGTATCAAGGAGTCTGACCCCTTGATTTTACTTCAAACTTGATACTAGGCATTTTGCGGAAAACTCTTGCCTGCCTGACAAATTGCTCCTTTCTTCTTTTTACGAGAGTTTCGGAATACAGGTCTATCATAAGTCTTAAAAATCCCGACTCAAGTTCACTAACGGACATTTTGTCGGGAACGAAGTTTACGTCAAACAGGGTACATTTATCCCAAAATTCTTTTTTCAATAAACGATTGGAACTTTCTAATCTTCGATATAAATCAGTGCCTGGGAAGGGAGTCTGAATGGTTATTTGCACTTCGGACAACCCACTTTCGTTAACAAATTGAAGTGTCTTTTCAAATATCGAAGTGTCTTGGCCATCAAGACCGAGTATGAAACAACCGTTTACCGATATTCCCTGTCGTTGAATTCGATAAATTGCCTCTTTGTACTTATCGAGTTGTTTTTCTTTCCAGTTTGTTTTTAGTTCAATTTCATGAAGAGCCTGCGGTGAAGGGCTTTCAAACCCAATAAGTAGTTGCCTGCACCCGCTGCCACTCAAGGTCGAAAGTAAATCATCATCCTCCGCCACTGAAACATCTGTCTCAGTAAACCATTTTATATCTCTCGCTGACAAAGCTTCTGCCAATATCCTCGCATGTGATTTATTTGCAAAAGTATTGTCATCCGCAAGCTCGATAAATGGTTTAGGCCACAGCGATTTAATATTTTCTATTTCTGCAATTACATTTTGAATGGGTTTGGTTTTATATTTACCCGTTAAATGAATTGAAGATGCACAAAATTCACATCTGAACGGGCAGCCTCGTTGAGTTTGGATAGTTAAGCGATTGTAGTTATCGATATCTAACAGCTCATACCTTGGAATGGCAGATTCTCCTAGATCGAATTCTAGGCTTCTTGCATCGTAGATTTGTTTAAGTTTTCCTTTAATTAAATCATTGATCAATTCTTTCCAAAGGATCTCTCCTTCACCCAGAAGAATGGCATCGGCGTGCCGAACTGCCTCATCGGGCAGTAAAGTTACATGAAGTCCGCCCAGGATCACTTTAGTTCCTAACTCTCTGTACTTATCGGCGAGGCAATATGCCGAATTAATCTGTGCGGTGAAGCTTGAGATTGCAACAGCATCAAACTCTTCAGGAATATTGAAATCTTCATCAAAGTCGTTGAGTTCAATGTATTTAAGATCTATATCGGGTGGCGTTAGACCAGCAAGTGTCAACAAGCCCAGACTTGGTAAGGATGCGATTACCTTCCTTCGCTCTATAAAACCGGGGAGCGTTAAACCCAATTTTTTTAACTCTGGGTTCTGGACTCGGAGCCCACTCATCGCTATTAAGCCGAGTTTCATAAGATTGGAGTTATCGGTTGGTTTTACTCGATATTGCAGCCTTTCTTTTGTTTATTATGATTGCAATGTAAGCGATTAAAAGAATCGGGGAAGCGAAAAGTGAAAAGTAAGTTATTAAAAGCAGTATGGTATAGGCGGTATCATTTGCCGACCTCTCATCTTCGGCCAGGCCAGCCATAATCCTGAACACGACATGTTCAAGGTTAAGCATTGTTAGAAGACTTACGATAATGACAAGTGGCAATAAGGCAGCAACAAATACAGTAAAACCGCTCAATTTTGCAGAGTTTACAAGATATTGGAAAAGTAAAATTACCCTCCATGCTGCAACAACTGCTAAAAACCAGACGTTTATTGTTTGAGCAGTTTCGAGCGTAGAAAATTGCTCAACGGGTATCGCATACAGTAATGCAGGGGGTGATGTCATTCCGACAAAAATAAGAATTGACTTAAAGCTCCAATTCTCAGGTCGAAGAGGTTTAATCAAAGCCCATAAAATAAACGACAGAATGAATATATATGCAACGGACCCTAGTCCGAGGTATTGCCATAGATCCGCTCTTGGATTGTCCCAATAACGGCCGATACCTGCGAGCCACGCTGTAATAATTCCAAATGCCAAATAATAATTACCTAGCCGCGCAAGGTCAGGTTTTACCGACCTGAATGCCAGAAACTTTCCCTCTGTGGCTAGAACTTCGAATATTTTTTGAGAAAGTGTCATTTTTGAACAAACGCCTAACGCCTCGCTAAGGGGCGCACGTTAGTGCGTCCCGTGCGAAGCACGTACTTGAGCGACTTGTTAGGCTTGCGTATAGCATTAATTTACCTGTGACTTTAACCGTTTTTTTAGATAGAAAACACTAGCCTTTGCATTTTTGAAGACTAAATCTTCAGGGTGTTTGGTTAATGTTGAAATAACCTTTAACTCTTTCTCTGACCCTATAACTGCACCAACTTGGATTGCTCGAATAAGAATATTAGTGTTATTTGATTCCAGTGCCTGAGTAATCATTACCTCTGCCGCTTTTCTGAAGGAATCACTATTTTCAGATTTTTCTTGTACGAACTCCTCTAGGAGCTCTACGCCTACACAGCCAGCTGGTTCGCTCTTAGTCTGACTCCAAGTGAAACTTGTACCGTGTGGGCCATTGTTTAACAGCCATTGCCATTCAGGTTTTGTGAAATCGCCACCTAAATTCTCAATTTCTTGTTTCACTTCGTTATTCATTCCACGTATTTACCAAGTGAGCCTAACG
>JAAGZM010000677.1 GCA_024206355.1 Gammaproteobacteria bacterium
ACTTTATTACAAACTGTTAATGCCGACTACTGTGATGAGCATACCGAACTGGTCTGTTCTGACGATCAGGATATGGTTTTAGAGGCTGATCCACAAACCATTCGTCAAACACCATGGACTCGCGAGTCTACTGCACAAATAATTCATGACTGCTACATGGTTGATGGTAGTGCTCATCCACTATCAAGCCGTAATGTATTACGCTCAGTGATAGCTCAATATGAAGCATTAGGTTTAAAAGCTATCATCGCTCCAGAAGTTGAGTTTTATCTAGTTAAAAAATGCAACGATCCAAAGAAGGAATTACAACCTCCTGTAGGAATATCAGGACTTACAGAAAGGGTTCAACAACCTTTAGGTATTGATGCTATTCACGAATTTGAACCTTTCATCAATACCATGTATGACTATTGTAAAATCCAAGAATTAAGTGTCGGCACATTAACTCATGAATCAGGTACTGCACAGCTTGAGATTAATTTTCACCATGGAGATCCGCTTTCTCTAGCCGATCAAGTTTTTATTTTCAAACGAACATTAAGACAGGTCGCATTCAAGCACGATATGGTTGCAACATTTATGGCCAAACCAATGGAAAACGACCACGGCAGCTCTATGCATATTCATCAGAGTCTTATCGACATAAAAACGAACACAAATGTTTTTGCAGATACTGAAGGTACTAAAACTGAAGTCTTTTATCATTATTTGGCAGGATTGCAAAAATATACACCTAAATTACTCAGTTTGTATGCACCAAATGTCAACTCATACCGACGATTTACAAATTATATGAGTGCTCCAATAGCACTACATTGGGGCTTTGACAATAGAACAGTTGCATTTCGTGTTCCTGTCGCGGATCAGGAAGCTACTCGAATTGAAAACAGATTTGCCGGAATGGATAGTAATCCCTATCTTGCTATCGCTGCTTCACTTGCCAGTGGGTTAGCTGGAATTACAAACAAACTCCAGCCAACAAAACCATTTGTGGGCGATGCTGCAGGTGAAAAAATTGCAGTAAGTAAGTCCATGGAAAAAGCATTAGATTGTCTAACAGATATGGGTGATTTCGGTGAGGTTATCAGCTCAGAGTTTTTAACAGCCTACCGATTTGTAAAATTAAAAGAATTAGACGACTTTAATAAACTAATAACACCTTGGGAACGTGAGAACTTACTCTTAAATGTCTAGGCTAGTAGCTTTACTGTGATATGAAATAAGTGGATCACCACCTTCATAATTATCAATATTAATCAAAGAGTTAATAAACAAATTAAACAATTCACCTTGAGTGCCAAGATCAAGCTTTGCATAAGCATTTTTTCTATGCAGCTTTACTGTTTCCACCGATATTTTAAAACGCTCAGCAATCGCTTTACTGGAATAGCCATGAAGAATCATTTGCACCATCTGATTTTCTCTTTCAGTGAGAATGCTGGTACCAAAACTTTCAAGTGCCGTTTCTAATTGCTCTCGTAAATCGAGCTGTGAATCTGACTCAACTTCCTTTTCTTGCCAGTGGTATTTTATCAGAGCATCTATAAGTGGAGTGATATCCGATAGTTTTTGCAAACAATCTTCATTATAGCTTTCACAATCACCAATTTGGCCGAGTGATATATGAACAAATGTTTTATCATTATCTTTCAAACGTAACACATAGCCACACTCATCACAAAGGCCAGATAACTTATAATATAGACGGTTATATTCACTCTCATCAAATCCAGATGGAGCAATATCCTTTAAATGGAAGAAACCATATTTTCCCTGTTTAGTTGCAGCAAGATAATAAGGATCCAATAAAAATGCCCCTGCTACAAATTTGTCTATCATAGAAACCCGATCTTCAGGAGGATTATCATTATATTCGACTATAGGAAGACTTTTGCTATGAAAAGCAACAATCATTACATTATCAGATGGTACGAGTGATTTAAATAATACTGCTAATTTTGAAGGAAACGATTCTGTTCTAGCATAGGGCAATATATCTGCTATTTGTTGACTAAATTCTAAAAGAAATGACATCGAAATAGAATACTCTAAGTTATCAGTTAATGATTATTAGAGTACTTTATCAGATAAATTAGAGATAGCAAGCTTCAGCCATCATCAGCTACCTCAATGCCCTTATACTGCTATGCCTTAATTTTAGCCATGGTAGGATCATACATAGGTCTTAATGATGCCTTAGCAGAATACCTTTCGCCAGCGACTTCAATCTCAAACTGGCTATTATTTATCATATCTGCATCAACACCATCAGGATTTTCAATATAACCAAGAGCAATTGCTCCACCTAAAGTATGACCATACATACCTGAACGGACATAACCTCTAAGTTCGCCATTGCAATAAATAGGTTCATTATGATAAATGAGAGGTTCTGGATCGTCTAATAAGAACTGAACTAACTTCTTAACACTCTTAGATTCTTTCTGTTTCAATAAAGCTTCACGGCCTATAAAACCACCTGGTTTATCATATTTAACAGCAAATTCTAAACCTGCTTCAATTGGCGTGTCTTCATCAGTAAGATCATGTCCCCAGTGCCGATATCCTTTCTCAATACGCAGTGAGTTAAGTGCATGATAACCCGCATGAACTAGTCCAAAGGGTTTACCTGCCTCTATAATTTCATCATAAATGCTAAGTGCGAACTCGGTAGGAATGTAGAGCTCCCAACCTAATTCACCAACGAATGTAATTCGAGAGGCACGAACAAAACCATAACCCAGCTCAATTTCCTGATTAGTTGCAAATGGAAATGCTTCATGTGAGAGATCATTAGGTGTCATTGATTGTAATAATTTACGCGCGTTGGGTCCCATAATTGAAATCACGGCCATTGCAGATGTGACATTGGTCAAATAACAGTTAGCATCTTCTGGCATGTGGCTTTTAAGCCAATAAAAGTCTTTTGTTTCAGTTTCACCA
>JAAGZM010000678.1 GCA_024206355.1 Gammaproteobacteria bacterium
ACAGGCTTTTATCGATAACATTAGTATCATATGCTCCTCTCAGCCGAAAGAATCCATCTGATCGAGATATGTGCCAGTTTTTGGCCTGATACTCCGGTTCCCAGAATCCTGACTGTTGCCGGTCGTGTTTTCCATGATGGCTTTTCACGCCCTGGTGTTCATTCCGGGAGATTACTGGCGCGGGCTTACCGGCCCGCTCATTGTTCCAGAGGCCAAAGTAGCATTACTGATTGGTAAGGGTTCAGCGGTCACAGCAGAGATTTGGGAAACTGGAATGGACGAGAGTATAGGAAATATTAACACCCTATTTTCCTTATTCCACCAAGAAGAGAAAGAGATTCACGACGCGGCCCAGCTCTGGGGCATCCGTAATCCAACTGATTTCCGCCGACCGGTACAGGTATATTCCAGCCAACCGGCATGCCGATAACCTGCCGCTTCATTCGCAGGTTAAATGACCGCAATGTGCCGTTTCCTGCCGAATTCTGGAGTAACATTGATGACCGCTTTGGTGCGATTCCTGCCTATTAACTAAATAATCTGGGCGTCCGCTTTACGCGGGCAAATCCTGAAACTTTGCGTCGCCGAATTTGCGGATAGAATCGGCTTTTACTACTAACAGCGTTCCACCCTGAATCAGCCATCAGCCGGGCTTTGGGTTAGATTGGTCGGGGGCGGTGGTTGGGTTGAAGTTTTTGTTGGGTCATTATCTAAAGCTTCCATGATGACTCATTCAGTTGTTGCTTAATTTCTTGAAGGTCTTTATTGCTCCAATAATCAAGGTCTTTCAATAGCGAGTTTTCCTCGAGATTGTCATATATTTGTTTGTATTTACTTACAATTTCATCAAAGAGTGTAGGATCATATTTTTCGGCCAATAAACAAAATTTAATTTTTTCTAGTAAATATTTGTATTCAATAAGGTGTTTGTTTAATGCTGGAAAATACTCATACAGCCTAAGATTAGAAAATTCATTAATTTGGTTTATGACTTCATTGCTCCACATTTTGAATTTTAATGGGAATGTTTCTGCTATCCCGTATGTAGTAATTTTTGGGTTAATTTGATTATGGATAGTAACAAAGTGATTTATTGTGGATGAAATTACATTGGTGAAATTCTTTTTGCTTTTCTTATACGCAAAATAACTTACTATTTTAAATATAATAAAAACTTCTAGAGTGACACCTATTAGTTCGGCCACTATGTTTTTAGCAAAATCAATATTCCAAATAAATTCGATCATTTTTTTCTAGACATAACAGGTGATTATGTGACACGCGCGAATACTGGCATATGTTGCACTTTATTCTCGCTATATTCCATGCTTAAACTTTATATCAACGACTGCTTCATGCTGAAACCAATCGGCCAGGTTTGTTATCAACTGAAAACCCCATACCGTGACGGTACCACCCATGTTGTGTTTGAGCCATTGGATTTTCTGGCAAAACTGGCGGCACTGGTGCCGAAGCCGAGAGTCAACCCGACAGTTGCATAAATATCGCGTCGGATGCCCTGTAAACCCTTATTTCTAAAGGCTTAAAGGCCTAAATTCCAGTTGGTTCTGGACCTCACCTCAGGTGAGTTCCAGCAGGCACTAAAATAAACCCGTTTTAAAGG
>JAAGZM010000679.1 GCA_024206355.1 Gammaproteobacteria bacterium
AAAAAAGAAGGGCCTCAGCCTATTCCTGAAAAAAGATTGTCGAAAAATATGATTTTTAGAAAGTTAAAAATTGCACTTAATTTGCAGTCCCAAGATGTGCTCGATATTCTAGGCTTAGCAGATTTTGCATTAAGTAATCATGAGTTAAGTGCTTTCTTTAGAAAAAAAGGACACAAACATTATCGTGAATGTAAAGAGCAAGTATTACGATACTTTTTGCAAGGTTTACAAATAAAACACCGCGACAATAAATGAACAATTATAAATAGCTATTCTAAAAATCTGGGAGTAATCACTTGGCTGATATCGGGCGTGTTAATCTATTAAACGTATTAAAAATAGATCCCTATGGTGCATCTTTAGATGCTGGTGAGTTAGGTGAAGTAAGACTTCCTAATCGTTTCTTGCCAGAGCACTGTAACGAAGGTGATGCTATTAGTGTATTCCTCTATTTTGATTCAAAAAGTCACTTAACAGCTACAACTCAAAAAATTAATGCTCAAGTTGGAGAAGTTGCATTTTTGAAGGTCACACAAGTCAATGATATTGGGGCATTTATGGATTGGGGGCTTAGAAAGAATTTACTAGTCCCTTTTAACCAGCAGCAAATCCGAATGCTTGCTGAACAGTCCTATCTTGTATATGTCTATCTTGATGAAAATACCAATCGTATTGTAGCCTCATCAAAATTGAACCGTTTCATCACCCATGGAGCAACTACCTATCAGAGCGGCCAAGCAGTTGATTTAGTTATCTCAGATATTACTGACATTGGTTACAGTGCAGTAATAAACAATCAGCATTGGGGTGTGTTATTTTTCGCAGACGTTGTTAAACCGCTTAAAGTTGGACAGCGAATTAATGGCTTTATCAAAAACATCCGTGAGGATGGAAAGATAAATCTTCGACTACAAGCCACAGGTTACGCAAAGGTCGATCCTCTTTCAGTGACAATATTAAAACAACTGGAAAAAAATAATGGCTTCTTGCCTGTTTCTGATAAAACAGCGGCTGAAATTATCTACGAACGTTTTGCCGTTAGTAAAAAATCCTTCAAAATGACGATTGGTTCTCTCTATAAGAAAAGGTTAATTACTATTAGCAGAGAAGGTATAACTTTGGTTAAAAAGTCCTGAGCTGCATGCATCTTAAGGTAGAACAGGTATGAAAGATCCAGTACACTGTATTTTTCTGTTATTAATGTTTAATTTATGAAATACAACCTCAAACAGATACTAATTTTATTATCGAGTATTACTTTTGCTTCTGTACCAACACTCATGCAAGCTGCAGATGCGACATGGTATGAAATAGAAGTTATTGTTTTTGAGCATACCAATGAAAATCGCCTGACTACAGAACAATGGGATCAACAAATATCAATAGCAAACATTGAAAACAGCAAAGACTTCCTGACACCAGATCCAGCAAAAGTAGCACTCAAACAAATTTGTTTGCAAGGCGAGCTAATAAACATTTTAGAAACTATCCCAGTGACAGATGTTGTTGAAGAAGTTGTTATTGATACTAATGTAGAAGGTACTGTAGATTCTTTAGCGATTACTGAAGATAGTTTAACCGATAACTTTACGACAGAAACACTAGATACTGTGGATGATGATTTGTTATTTGAAGAAGAGCAACCCTTCGTCATTCTTGATAAAGAACTAAACCAACTTAACGACATTAATAAGACCTTATCACGAAGAAGAGGTTATCATCCTTTGCTACACGTTAGTTGGAGACAACCTGTAGAAAAGAAAAAAAATAGTCAGCCAATTAGACTCTATGCTGGCTATAATTATTCAGAGACATTTAATCATGAAGGTGATGAAAGAGTCAATTTGGCAACGGCTAAACCCGAGCTATTAGAAGATGAATCATCTAACACTTTTGATCAAAGTAACCTTGAAATTTTATCTAAACAATCCTATTCCCTAGAAGATAACAAAGCAGAAGCAGAGATGCCATTTGGAATGAACATCTCTACTCTTCCTATTTTTGGCGATGATGCTTTACAAACAAATGCCAACTACAGACAAACGGTTAAAACAAATATAAATCAATGCCAACAAATATTACAAAAGCAAATTAATGATAGACATCCAGATGTTTGGCAACTTGAAGGAAACATTCAACTGTATGTAGGTCGATACTTACATATCGACACCGATCTTTATTTACGTATCCCCGGCAAAAAAGAGTTGGAACTAGGTGCACTAGAAACAAGCTTGGCGGCAGATCGACTATTAAATTCACTGCAAGTCAATTCA
>JAAGZM010000680.1 GCA_024206355.1 Gammaproteobacteria bacterium
GACAATAATTAAGGCAAATTAATGAACACATTATCAAACTACTTAGAACAAAATAAACAGAGATTCGTAGACGAATTATTAGACTTGCTGCGGATCCCTTCTATTAGCGCCAATCCAGCTAATAAAGATGATATGCACAAAACGGCAGACTTTATAAAAGATAAACTGATTGCTGCAGGCGCAGATAATACCGAAGTCTGCGAGACAAAAGGATACCCCATTGTCTATGCAGAAAAAATAATTGATGCAAGTTTGCCTACAGTACTAATCTATGGTCATTATGACGTACAACCTGTTGATCCAGTCGATTTGTGGGATTCAAACCCATTCAATCCAATCATTAAAGAGACTACAGAGCATCCTGATGGTGCAATTTATGCCAGAGGCTCCAGTGATGACAAAGGACAGGCGTTTATGCACATCAAAGCTTTTGAAAGCATGATTGTTAATGATGAGCTACCTTGTAACGTCAAATTCATGATTGAAGGTGAAGAGGAAATTGGCTCGGTGAGTTTAGGATCTTTCTTGCATGAAAATACTGATAAATTAAGCTGTGATGTTATTTTAATTTCTGATAGTTCAATGATAGCAAATGATGTACCTTCTATTACTACAGGACTTAAAGGCATAAGCTATTTAGAAGTTGAACTAACAGGACCTAATCGTGACTTACATTCTGGAACTTACGGTGGAGCTGTTGGTAATCCCATCAATATTCTTTGTAATATGATTGCATCTCTGCAAGATGAAAATAAGCACATTACCATTCCTGGATTTTATGATGATGTACTGGAAGTATCTGATGACGAGAGAGCTGCAATGAACACTGCTCCTTTCAATCTTGACGATTATAAATCGCATTTAGATATTAATGATGTCCATGGAGAAGATGGCTTCACCACACTTGAGCGTATTGCAATTCGACCTACACTCGATGTAAATGGCATTTGGGGTGGATACACCGGTGAAGGAGCCAAAACAGTCTTACCTTCTAAAGCGTCAGCTAAAATTTCCATGCGCATAGTTCCTAATCAATCATCAGAAAAGATAACGAGCCTGTTTCAACGACATTTTGAAAGTATTGCACCAGAGTCTGTAACAATCAAAATAACACCTCATCATGGTGGAGAACCTGTTGTTACCCCAACTGATGGAATAGAGTATAAAGCAGCCGCTAAGGCTTATGAACAAACGTTTGGTAAAA
>JAAGZM010000681.1 GCA_024206355.1 Gammaproteobacteria bacterium
ATAGAATTCAATAGCACGTTGTTCACGATTTTCTTCACGGATACATAGACCCATAGCAACACGCATAAAGAAAATTTGAGGTAATTCAAAGCGTGTATCTTCATGGTGAATAAAGTAGCGATCAAATAATGTTTGTATGCCTAAATAAGTAAATTGATTATCACGTTCAGCTACTATAGCTGCTCCTAATTTATCTAAATCAAAAGTCAGTAGCTCGGGTGATATTAATTCTAGTTCAACCGCCTTCTTAAGATAAATGGGCAGTGTCTTAGGATAAATTACTTCCATTTCATGCTGTGTTGCCTGCTCAGCAACACCAAGCATTTTTAGTGCGTCAGTTCTAACGTTATCCAATAATAAACGGGCAGTAACGTAAGTGTAGTTGGGATCGTTTTCAATCATTGTACGAGCAGTCATTACCAGTGCGGTACTAACATCGTGACATGAGACGCCATCGTAAAGATTGCGAATAGTATCTTCAATGATAAGTTTAGGATCGGTATCTTCTAATCCCTCACAAGCTTCTGTTACTAGCGTTTGTAATCGATGGATGTCCAGGGGAGCAGATGTACCATCCTCCATGGCAACCATAATTTCATCACCAGGTAATTCTTCCATAACCTGATGTGCTTTTTCACTACGTTCTAGGGCACGAGCTTCGCGGTAAAGTACATAAGCACGAGCGATCTTGTGTTCGCCAGCACGCATTAGTACTAATTCAACCTGATCTTGGATATCTTCGATGTGCACAGTACCACCATCGTTAAGACGTCTTAGAAAAGCATCGCTGATATCTTTTGTAAGAGTCGTGGCAATTTCGCGAACACGTGATGAGGTTGCAGCATTACCACCTTCCACTGCAAGGAAAGCTTTGGTGATTGCAATATTAATTTTACTGTCGTCATAGGGTGTAACCATACCGTTACGGCGAATAACTTTCATACCACCTGGAGCGGCGGCAGATTGGACAATTTTTGATGTGTTTTCAGTCATGAGTTTTGTTAATTCTTCATTAGTTGTAGGGGTAGAAATTATAGTTTCCATTGATGCTCCTATCCTATTCACAAAATATTTTTTATCATTGATTCAGCGCAAACGGCAATAACTGCGAAAGACGTTTTTACCCTGAAAACACCGATTAATAAGCGTTTCAGAGCTATCGAATAGGCTTTACGCTAACACAACATATAGTACCTTCACTGAGAGTGCACACATCATATTGCGTATTTAAAATGGTTGCAAGAAAAAACTATTGTTTTACTGTTGCATCATCTTCACGAGCTTCTTCTAAAATTAGTAAGCCTTGTTTTCGGCCTAGATCGCCCAAGTTTAATTTTTTAAAGCCAGTAACTTTATATGCGTGCAGCTAAATCATGCAAAGTGGGCAATTCAACCTTACCTGATTCAAGATCCTTGTAAATTTGCAAAAATTACCGATTCTCGCTCAATCCAACTCATTGTTTGTATATTTTAAAAAAATTAAACAATAAATCTTACTATTGATCTTAGCAGTTAGCCATAAAACAACAACCTTTTTCTAATAGATTTTTCTAATAGATAATCAGCCTCAAAGATATTAAGAAAAGTTGGTAAGGACGTTGATAGTGCGTATAATGCATCGATGCTTTGGGCTGCTATTAAGTTGGTCCTGTGTTTAATAAATGAGAGGTTATGATGGACACACTTGAAAGAATAAAGCAGCAAATTGCTGACAACACAATTTTAATATATATGAAGGGCTCACCAAAGATGCCCCAGTGCGGTTTTTCTGCACAGGCGTCTCAGGCAATCATGTCTTGTGACCAAGAATTTACTTATGTTGATATTTTGGCAAATCAAGATATTAGATCCGAACTACCTGGCTATGCTAACTGGCCAACATTCCCTCAGCTTTGGGTCAAAGGCGAGCTAATCGGTGGTTGTGACATCATTATGGAAATGTATCAAAAAGGTGAACTGAAAAGTTTGCTAGAAGAAGCTACAGCTTAATCTCAAATACCTTGACCCATCAAAGGCAAGTTTTAGTCATTGCGGGGTCAATCTATTCAGACTCTTTTTCAATTGCACTCGATATTGTTTTTAGTAAGGCTCCTTTTGTAAACGGTTTTTGAATAAATAGAAGATCTTCGCCAATACTGCCATTATCAACAATATAATTAGAAGAATATCCAGAAACGAAAATTGTGTTGAAAGTAAACTGCTCTGAAAGTTTACTATGCAAACTTTATATCGTGCATTTGAATAGAAATTCGAGCAGCATTTTTGTTCCCACAGAATTCATGAAGAATACTTATAAATATCTAATTGAAGAAAACTCAAGCACTTGTAATTGATTGATTTCGACCTTTGTTTTTAGCTTCGTATAACAGACTATCTGCTCGAGTAATTACTGAACCAAAATCTTCATTTTCTCGAACCTCTGTACAGCCAATACTAATCGTGACAGCAACACGATGTTCACCCGAACGAGTATTTTCAATGGATGTACGAATTCGCTCAGCCAATAATGAACCACTTTCCAAATCTGTTTGTGGAAGTACGATTAAAAATTCCTCGCCTCCGTGGCGGCTAAGCAAATCAGAACTTCGCAAACAACCCTTTAAAATACCTGTGATAAAGATTAAAACTTCATCTCCTATAGCATGTCCATAAGTATCATTAACTTTTTTAAAGTAATCTACATCAGCAAGTAAAAAACACATCTTTTGCTTATATCTCTGATGAACTCTCATTAAAGGTAAAACAGCATTTTCCATCGCACGACGGTTTAATATTAATGTTAATGGATCGGTATTAGCCAGTTGCTCTACTCGAAAAACGAACACTCTTAGGTAATAAATCATATAAACCATTACCAAAGATGATAGTAATAAAAATAACTCTAGAATTGAATTATAAAGTGCAACTTTATATTTCAATTCTCTATTAAGTCGGTGCACAAAGATTACTTCATCATGGACAATTTCATAGCTAATATAGTCATTACCATCAGCAGCATTGAAGACATTGTTGTGTTTAAGATTTGCTTGTGGAATATATAAGATTTGACTTTGTTCA
>JAAGZM010000682.1 GCA_024206355.1 Gammaproteobacteria bacterium
CAATATTTTATGGCTAGTCCTTTACAAAAGCCATAACGCAGTGCAAGCTTACTAGCTGAACACTGGATCATGCATTTCCACGTATCACTGGTATAGTAAAGGTCGTACATTAGCTTTTGATATGAATCACAATGCCAATCGAAATGAGCAACAAGCAGTTCAGATTGAGGAAACGGTTCTGGCGCAAGTATCAGTCTATGATAGGATTCTAGGTTTAACCTAGAATCCTCAGTTGGACGGCTTTCTAGTCGGTGCCACTAAGCCTAAAACACACACACTCAAACGCGCCCAACTGAGGATTATAGGATAATCATAGTTGTACTACAAAATTACTAAACTAGTTCTTATTCGGCAAGAACGAATAATTTTTAGCGTAGTTAAGCATCTGCTCTTCAAAGTCCTTTGGATGAACGATTTTCACATCAATAATTTCGTTGCCTTCCATCACAGGAACTAAGTTAGGATTTACAAAACCTGAGTAAGGAGCAACATTAAGATCTTCATATCGTGCTAATACTTCTTTATGAATTTCTTGATCAACTTTTACGCCATAGTTTTCTACTAAAGCTTCAGCTGCTTCATAATCACCCTCTGATTTAATACGCTGAATCTCACCTAGCAGTTCGCCAAAGATAGCACGCAGTTTTCCGTAATCATTGACTACAAAATACGTTTTATTGTCTCTAATGCGCTTTTCAATAACGTTGTCTTTGAAGCCTTTTTCGTAAGACCAGGTAGCAACCAATTGACGATTCCTCATATGATCTTCTTCAATATCATCACCGAGCTTAATACGACGCAATTGCTGCATCATGCCATTGCGAATGTAGCCATCAAAAGCCGCCATACCAACATCACCTGAAGGTGATACACCAATTTCTTCCAAAATAGGATCAACAATAAAATATAGACCTACCAAATCTGCTCGCGCCTCTTCAAGAGTAGAAGAATATTGCTTCATTGTCTCTTTTGGAGTTCCGACGCCAGGATTAATTTTTCCAGAAGCATGACCAATAACCTCATGCATATCCGTGGTTAAATCATCGGCTAATGAGCCATATTTTTTAACTCTAGCAACTTCTTTTTCATCCCATGCAAATTCTTCAAGACCTTTACCTTTAGCTTGATTATAAGCATTAACAATGTTGCCAAGGCTCACTGATTTAGAACCATGGTTTGCCCTGATCCAGTTAGCATTGGGTAAATTAATACCTATCGGAGTTGACGGTGAGGCATCACCTGATTCCATTACTACAATAATAGACTTACCGGTTATGCCTTTCACTTCATCTTTTTTGAATTCATCTGCCATTGGCATATGATCTTCAAACCATTGAGCTTTATCTGCGATAGCAGCGATAACTTTAGTCGCTTCAGGGTTTCTTACTGATACAACTGATTCGAATGAACCACGATAAGCCAATGGGTCGCTATAGACTTCAATAAACCCATTGATCACATCAACATCTGAATCGATATCTTTTACCCATGCAATACTGTAGTCATCAAAATCTTTTAGCTCACCGCTCTTGTAATATTTAACGAGTAAATCGATTGCCAATTTTTGCTCTGCATTTTCACTGACTGCTGAGGCTTTCTCCAACCAAAATACGATACGCTCTATAGCCGCTGAATACATACCACCAACTTTCCAAACACGTTCAATGATTTTGCCATCTTGTTTAGTCAGTTGTGAATTTAATCCGTAAGAAGGAGGAGTTTCATCATTTGCATTTTTCTTCGCTGCATAAAAATCTCTAACTTCTTGCTCATTTACATCATTATAAAAATTGACAGCGCTCTCAGCTACTTTATCAACACCTTTTGCTTTATTAACTTTTTTGGCATCAAAATCAGGGTTAAATATCGCATCATTCATTCTGCCGACTAGCCCACCAACACTTTCATCTTTCTCTAATGGAAACTCTGCACCTTTACTTTCACTCATCAGCTTTTGTAAATCTTCTGATGTGAAATTTGGTGTAAATTTGTTATTTGAAGAATGATGATGAATGCCACCAGCAAACCAAAGCTGCTTCGTGTAAGTCAGAAATTGCTGGTACAGATCCGAGCTTTTATCACCCTGATAGTGTTTAACAATTTCTTCCATAGTACGACGGATCGTTAAGTTCAACCGATAGTTTTGATCCCAAATGATATCGCGACCTGAAAGAGCTGCTTCAGAAAGGAAATAGAGTAACTGCTTTTGCTTGATCGGTAATTCTTCAAAACCTGGAACTTGATACCTTAGTACACGATAATCGGCAAAACGATCAACCACCCAATTAAATTCTGGCTCTGCCTTCTCCATCATCGCCGCATGATCATGTCCAGTGACTTTTGTTTCTGTAACGGCCTTTGTATTTTCAGTCACTTTCGTATCATTTGATGTTGATTGAGGTTCAGAACAACCAGCCAAAGCTAGAGCAATCGCTCCATAAAATAGTTTATTAAACATTATTCTCTCCTAAAATTTGATGTTCGAATTATTACTCTTGTTCACACTAAGGTCAAATTGAAATGCAATTTATGCTATAAGAATACAAATATCTTTTTTTATAAGTCGACAAAATCAATGATTGGCATTTTCAAACCAGCAAAACACCAACCACGACTGCCTGAAGATCGCATTGATCAGGAGTATAAAAGTCTTCGATGGCGGGTATTTTTAGGTATTTTTGTCGGCTATGCTGGCTACTATCTGGTTCGCAAGAACTTTTCTCTTACGATGCCTTTTCTTATCGAAGAGCAAGGTTTCACAAAGGGTCAACTTGGTGTTGCTCTCTCTGCGGTTTCTATTGCTTATGGATTAAGTAAGTTTTTGATGGGTAATGTTTCTGATCGAAGCAACCCTCGTTATTTTCTCTCTACAGGGTTATTAATTTCTGCTGCTGTAATGTTTATTTTTGGCTTTGCTCCATGGGCAACACAAAGTATTACGATTATATTTATCCTGCTCTTCATTAATGGTTGGGTTCAAGGTATGGGTTGGCCTGCTTGTGGACGCACCATGGTTCATTGGTTTTCAGGTAATGAGCGTGGACGAATTGTATCGGTCTGGAATGTTGCTCATAATGTTGGCGGAGGTCTCATTGGCCCACTCTTCATTCTTGGTATGGCTTGGTTCAATGATTGGCACTCTGCTTTTTATGTGCCAGCAGCCTTTGCTATGTTTATTGCTATCACTATTTTCTTTTTCATGCGCGATACACCTCAGTCTTGTGGATTACCGCCTATCGATGAATATCGAGATGACTATCCCTATGACTATGATGAAACCCATGAGCAAGAGTTTTCAGCTAAAGACATTTTTCTAAGCTATGTACTTAATAATAAACTGCTCTGGTATATCGCTATTGCCAATGCCTTTGTTTATTTGATCCGCTACGGTGTACTTGACTGGGCTCCGACCTATCTATATGAAGTTAAAGATTTTAGTGTTGATAAAAGCTCATGGGCCTACTTCTTTTATGAATGGGCAGGTATTCCTGGGACACTCTTATGTGGCTGGATAAGTGATCGCTGGTTTAAAGGTCGACGGGCTCCCGCAGCTATTTTGTATATGGTGCTAGTTTTAATAGCTGTTGTGATTTATTGGTTTAATCCAGCGGGTAACCCTGCCGTTGATATTGCAGCACTGATGGCTATCGGTTTTCTCATTTATGGTCCTGTGATGCTAATAGGTTTACATGCTCTTGAACTAGTACCTAAGAAAGCAGCAGGCACCGCTGCTGGGTTAACTGGGTTGTTTGGCTATTTAGGTGGCGCTGTAGTAGCTAATATCGCTTTGGGCTATACCCTAGACTACTTTGGATGGGATGGCGGATTTGTGTTACTGATAGGAGGCTGCATCTGCTCAATCATCTTATTAGCGATGACAGTTAAACATGAAGCTATTCATCACAAGACAAAAACTGCACAACATTAAACTAATGGGATCAACACATGAATCAATCTCTCATCTTGCTGACAATTGCTTTTTTATGCCTCACAGGATGTGCTATGAACAATCCTAGTGATAGTGGCATTACTAATAATAAACTCGTCATCGCTCATCGAGGTGCGAGTGGTTATTTACCTGAACACTCTATTGCAGCTAAAGCAATGGCTTATGCCATGGGTGCAGACTATATTGAACAAGACGTCGTGATGACAAAAGATAATCATTTGATTGTTTTACATGATCCATATCTTGATCGCATAACTAATGTAATGTCAGTATATCCTGATCGCTACCGCGAAAATTTTGGTGAAAAACGTTGGTTTGCTATCGACTTTTCATTACAGGAAATTAAAGGCTTGAGTATGACCGAAGCCTTCTCTGTCAACTCAAAAACTAATAAACTTACCACTAACTATCCTTCTCGATTTCCTCTTTTTAAATCAAGTTTTCATGTCTCAACACTTGAGGAAGAAATAGAACTGATCCAAGGCCTTAACCACAGTACTGGGAAGAATATCGGTATTTATGTTGAAATTAAAACACCCTGGTTTCATCAATATGAAGGTAAAGATATAAGTAAAGCAACTTTGAAAGTTCTCAAAGATTACGGCTATATCACTAAGGAACATAAAGTATTTGTTCAATGTTTTGATCCCGATGAAACGCGTCGAATTAACGATCAGCTAATGCCAGAACTGGGTATAGATTTAAATCTAGTTCAACTCATTGCCCAAACGAGTTGGAATGAAACTATGCGCTTTACTAATGGTAAATTAGTACCTTATAGTTATGACTGGTTCTTTGAAGCAGGTGCCATGGCTAAAATAGCCGAATATGCAGATGCTATTGGACCTTGGAAATCGATGCTCGTCACCGAAGATTCCGAACCTGGCAATCTAAAAATTAGCTCGATGGTCAAAGATGCACATGCAGTGGGAATGCAAGTGCATCCCTATACCTTTAGAGCTGATGAAGAACGTATTCCTAAATATGCTAATAGCTTTGATCAGCTATTGGATATCTTCTTTTATACCGTAGGTGTTGATGGAATTTTTACAGATTTTCCTGATAAGGCAGTGCAGTTTCTACAAAAGTAAATCTGATCCAATTGGATGATACATACTTGCGGATTGGATCAGCGAATTCGCAGTAAGGCCTGGTACACCATAAACCTCTGCCGTGACTTTGTATTTTTGTATAACCTTTTGCAACAACAGATCAAAGTCACCATCGCCGGAAAGCAAAATTACCTTATCAACATTTTTTGCCGCTTCAAGGACATCTATAGTGATGCCAACATCCCAGTCACCTTTTGCTGATCCATCACTACGTTGAATATATGGCTTGAGTTTTATATCAAAACCGATGTGATTTAATGCTGTTTGAAATTTATGATGCTGATCATCGTCTCTAGCAATCGCATAAGCATTAGCCTGAACAATTTCATTTTCAGTACTAACTAGCTGCCATAGTTTTCGATAATTAAATTGCCGACCATAAGCTTGTCGGCAAGTATAATAAATATTTTGAACATCAACGAAAATTGCTGTTTTATTCAATTGACATTCCTGCTTAAAAGTTCTGCAATTACCGGTGACTTATGTTCCTGTAGCTCATCAAATGTCAAGCCTTGCATTTCATGTGGAAACACTAACCACTCGTTATTTTCATGCATAAAATAATCGGGGACACGATCAGTTTTTGTTTTTTCAGGTTTATAGTAAACAGTAGCAACTCGAGTATCTGCTGGCATATTACGGCGGCATTGTTCATTGAGATCACGAATAATCGCTTCAATACTTAAACCAGTATCAAATACATCATCGACAATTAATAACTTATCCGTGGCATTTACATTATCAACAATATAACCCAATCCGTGAACACGAACTTTTGAGCTGCGTGTAGATAAGCCAGAATAGGATGATGTTCTAATAGCAATATGATCCGACTTCATGCCACGATAATCTAAGTATTCCTGAACAGCGATACCAATAGGTGTTCCGCCACGCCATACACCGACAATATAGTCAGGTTCAAAGCCTGACTCTAAAATTGCATGGGCTAATCGAAAGGAGTCATCCAAAAGCTCATTAGCTGAAATATAATGTTTAATCATCTATTACCCCTAAATATTAAGAGCTTTATTTTTCTTCGCTCAGCTGACGGGCTTCATCAACCAAGAGTACCGGAATATCATCCCTGATAGGATAGGCAAGCCCCGATGCTTTACAGATCAGCTCATTACCATCTTTACTCATTTTCAAAGGCGCTTTACTTTCTGGGCAAACCAGAATATTTAATAATTTTTTATCCATCATTTACTCTTTTCCTCGTGCTTTAACTAATAGTTCAGCATCTAAGCGTATATTAAACCAATTGATTCGCCAATCAAGGAGTGACCCGGTCACTCTACAATAAATGATAAAAATAGAAGTCTATGGAATTGGCTTATAACCGTCATCGATACCCTTGGTTACGATACTTATTGCGTTATGTGGATGTAGGCTCTCAATATGATCAACTCTTATCCAGTAATCACCATAATCATCCGTTTTATCTAAACAATCTTTAATACGCCTTGAAGCATCTTCACAAAACATTAAATTTTGTCCGTTCAACAGTGCAAACTCTTGTTCGTCCTCACGTTTTACAACGGCTTGAACAGGTGTTTTTAATGCACTTTCTATTTGTTCAATTAGCTGAGAAATTGGAAACTCGGTACAATCACCCTGTATTTTTACTTTCACATCAGCATAACTACGCTGACTATGGGGAGTCGCCAAAATAGCTTCTTCTGTTCCTAACCACTCGTGAATTTGATCAGCACTTAGAGTAGATTGATCAGAAAAATCAGCTAGAAATTTTTGTTGAATAAGTTGTCGTGCAAGTGCTGCTGAACAAGGACAGGTTGAAGAATAGGGAATCTTTACCTGTAATTGATGGTGTACCTGTCCTTTATCTAAAATCCCAGTAATAATTACCGGATAACCTTTCCAGCCAATATTGTCACTTTTCAAAGATGGGCTTTGCTGCATATAATCAAAACTAAACTCAACAAAGGTTTTATTACTCAAGTCATTATGCGACTCAGCAAATGCCTCAAGAACTAATCTTAATGACTTTCTGTTAAGCGCCTGATCTCCCATAAACTTATTTAAGGTCAAGTAAAGGCGAGACATATGAATACCTTTCGCTGTGGGATCAATCAAATTGACATAAGCTTGAGCTTTCGCACTGACCCTTATTGGCGTTCCATCAACTTGCGGAAGGATCACCGGAAGCTCTATTTCGCTCATACCTACCCAGTCAAGTAAACTGGAAGATCTTGGTGTTGCCTTGCTTGCTACATCAGGCATAACTTGCTGATTCATGATAAAAATCTCATCATACTTTTTTCAAAAGAGGCGGGATTGTACCATAGGAAACAAACGAAAGATGAACCTATCAAGGCGTTTATTTGCCGTTTGTACAAATAATCATCAAATATTGGGTCATTTTGAACGATTATTCTTGCAATCCGAAGAAAAATCCCTATGATTGTCACGTTTCGTAAATCGGGTAAGAGAAAAATCGATGACAACTGAAAAACAATTACTAGCTCAACCTAAGAAAAACTACATGAATGAAGGTCAGTATGATTTTTTTAAAGAACGTCTAAAAGCGTTGCGTGAAGAAATAAAAGCTCATACTACAAGCATAATGAGTGAACTGTCTCAACAAGAACGAGAGTTTGATGAACTTGATATAGCGACTAATCAAGAGGAAAATCGTATGCGATTACGATTACTTGATAGAGAACGAAAATTATTGCCTAAAATTGAAAAGTCATTAGCAATGATTGAAGATGGTTCATATGGATATTGTAATGAAACTGGTGAGCCTATTGGTATCCCTCGTCTACTTATTAGGCCAACAGCGACATTATGTGCTGAAGAAAAGAATCGTCAGGAACATATTGAGAAAGGCTTTAGAAAGTAA
>JAAGZM010000683.1 GCA_024206355.1 Gammaproteobacteria bacterium
GCCTCTGCTTCAGTTACTGCATCAATCTCTGCATTTACAGCAGCTAAATTATCTGCGGTTACTCCAGTTACGCCTGCAACTGCATAATCATCTACTGTAGGTGTAGTAGCAGTATTATCTGCTGCATAGGCCGAGATTATGTCTATTGCGTCTGTTACGCCATCAACTATAGCCTGGATTTCAGTAACTGTATCAGCGCCTTCTCCAGTTGCTACAGCATCAATCTCTGCATTTACAGCAGCTAAGTTATCTGCGGTTACTCCAGTTACGCCTGCGGCTGTATAATTAGTTTCTGTAGGCTCAGTAGTACCATTTTCTGCATAGTCAGTGATTATTTCCAGAGCATTAACCGCATCAACTATAGCCTGGATTTCAGCAGCTGTATCAGCATCTGTTCCTTCTACTGCATCAATTGCTGCATTTACAGCATCTAAATTACCTGCGTCTACTCCAGTTACGCCTGCAGCTGTGTAATTATCTACTGTAGGTGTAGTATTGCCACTACTTGTTGCATA
>JAAGZM010000684.1 GCA_024206355.1 Gammaproteobacteria bacterium
ACCAGCTGTAACAGAGCGTGGTCGCCTAAAAAACACCGAAATAAAATTTCCACCTAAACAAATCGCTCACCATTGACTGCAGAAAACGCCATCAGGACAGCTGGCTTCTTGAGATGGGGGGCTTTATGCTTCCTATACCTGCGCCGTAGATATGGTTTGCCGGGGATTTGCGGTTACTGATATAAAAAATCGTCTGGGCCATGATAGTCTGAAATCGACGATGGTATACATGCACATGGATATGTCCCGGAGACGAAGAATACAAAAAGAATTTATCAAACATATCCAGGGCACTCTGAAGCATGATAAGCAGATTAAAGCCTTAATAGGCTGGGAAAAGAAAACGGAAGTATTGAAGTGGCTTGATAGCCTGTAACGAGAAGCTTTCAACCATGACACTGATACGGAGGGGTTTGCGAGTAATGAAAGATTTATGTTGCCAGTGCTTTTTGAAAATAAATAAAAAGCACGATAACCTCTTGTTTTATAAACGCTTTTTTGGTTTTGACGAAAAAGCATGATTGTTGCCGTTATTTCAGCGGGTTAGATCAACTCGCAACATAAGGCAAGGTACTTTGTAAAACGCCACAACATCCCTTTTGAACAGACATGTTAACAATAGTAGAAGAAATTCCCTACCAATTAAGTCCCATAAAAAACATCAGGCACGACATTCTTCATATTATGGTGATGGCAACATTCACGTAATATAAACAGAAAAAATACAGTCTAATTCTTTCAAAAATACAGTAAAACCCCTACTTTATTAATTGAGTAATAATAGGTAAAATAGTTCTATTTAGAGAATGCCACACCGACCGAAAGGCCGGGTCGGAAAGTCATAGGGTCTTCTGGGAAGACGGCCAGGTTGCTAAATTGAATTTATGCTTAAAGGAGATTTTTATGAATAAGAGTTTTGGAGTATTTAGTGTTGTGCTCTTCCTTAGTATCATACTGGGATCAGCCAATGCCTCCACGTTAACGTCTAATGCCACCGTTGATAATCAACTCAGGATATATCTATCAACAGATGATTCAGTGCAGGGTGTTTATATGGGAGACCACAGCCAAATGGACAACTGGTTTGTATTATCCACATACACTTCAAATCTCGTCACTGGGGTTGATTATTACCTGCATGTTTGGGGTATAGACATTTACGGGCCAAGCGGATTTATTGGTGAATTTTCACTTGATTCCAGTGATCATACTTTCGTAAATGGCTCGACAACTCTGCTGACTAACACCACTGACTGGAAAGGAAATACTACCGGATGGGGGACGCCTTATGATACCACTCTGGATGATTATGGACCGAATAGCACTACCACAACTTGGACATCGTTCGGGGGGGTGCAGGGCCTAACCGACCATTCTGCACATTGGATATGGGCTGGTGGTGGACCTATAGGTGACCCATCTTCAGATAATGCTTACTTTTCAACACAAATATCGGCGACTACCGTACCGGTGCCAGGTGCAATCTGGCTCTTCGGTTCCGGCCTTATTGGGCTTATCGGATTCAGAAGGAAATCCCAGCAATAAGCATCCCTACATTTAGATTAATAGTGCCACGCTCATCCGGGTGTGGCCTTTTGTATTTGGGGATTGTGCATTGATCTCTAATCGAGAGTATAAAGAAATCCCTCTTCCGGAATTGTCACTTGTTTGACAGTATTGTCAGGCCTTACCAGCTCTCCGATGCCAGAGCGGTTGCTCTTTTTGAAAACGTGAAGCGGTCTACTAAAGTTCTGTCGAACTACCCGAAGTAAAAGATATTTAGGGCCTTGCCCATAAAGGATAAAGCGT
>JAAGZM010000083.1 GCA_024206355.1 Gammaproteobacteria bacterium
AAACATATCATCACCTCAAATTATAACTGATGGCAATGTTTTCTCCTATAAACTCTATAGTGGTAAAGTAGATATCGTTATAAGACAGAGTGATATTAGAGCGATTCAATTGGCCAAAGCTGCATTATATGCTGGAGTCAAATTGTTGATGGAAATATTTGGAGTTAATAAGGTTGATAGAATAAGATTAGCAGGTGCATTTGGAGCTCATATCGATGTTAAGTATGCAATGATACTTGGATTGATCCCCGATTGTAATCTAAGTATGGTTTCATCAGCCGGTAATGCTGCCGGAACAGGAGCTCGTATTTGTTTGCTTGATAAAAGCTCAAGAAATATCGTAGAATCAGAGGTAGCAAAAATAGAAAAAATTGAAACAGCGTCTGAAGAGAATTTTCAACAGCATTTTGTAGCTGCAATGTCTATACCGCATGAAAGCGATATATTTGAGAACCTTGCAAAAGAGGTAGTACTACCTGTTCAAATTAAAAAAACAATAAAACGGAATAAACGCCGAAGACGAAAGCATCCCTAATTTTAAGTGAGTATAACTATGAAAATATCTTTATCTGAAGAACAAAAAATGACACTAAAAAACAGTTTACAAGATTCTTACATGGAAGTATTTCCAACACCAACTATTGAATCAAAATTGGATGATTTACAACAGGGATCTTATATCGCTGTAACTTGTTCTCCTGTAAAAGGTATTGATGAGACTTTGGAAATGACCGAGCGTCTGGTCCATCGTGGTTTTAAAGTGATCCCACATGTTGCTGCTAAAATGGTTAGAGACAAGGCACATTTGACTGAAATAATTACTCGAATTAATGATCTGTCTATTGATAGTCTTTTTGTACCAGGAGGAGATGCAAAAAAACCGGCTGGAATTTATCATACTGCCTTTGAGTTACTTCAGGACATAGCTGAAATTGACCATAATATAACTCATATTGGTGTTGCTGCTCACCCTGAAGGTCATCCAATGGTTGATGACGATTTGCTACTCAAAGAATTATTGAAAAAACAGGAGTATGCCAATTACCTTGTCACTCAAATGTGCTTTGATGCAAAACTAATTGCCGAGTGGATAAAGAAAATCCGTGAATACGGTATAACTCTTCCTGTTTGGCTAGGTATACCTGGAACATCTCAGCGTGGTTCATTACTAAAAACATCATTGCGAATAGGTGTAGGCAATTCTCTTAAGTATCTCAAAAACCATAAAAAAATTGCCACGAAGTTATTACTTACAAAAGAATATAGACCAGATAATTTGCTGCTCGAACTGGCTAGTTGTATAAATGATCCTTATTTTAATATTGAAGGCCACCACATCTACTGTTTCAATGCAGTAGATAAAGCTGAAGGCTGGAGAAATGAGTTTATGAATAATTTGAACAATGAATAATAAGAAAGGTTATATCTGATCGTTCTTATTAATAGACCTTCATTTATTTTGTAGCTAAATAATTATCTAATCAGGTTCATGATAAGTTTGTTTGAATTTTTCAGTAATCGAAATGAGTTGATTGTGAAGTTCTTTGCTCAGTGGCTTAGGTTTATGGTTTTGTAATATCTGTTTCAGATCCAAATCGATACGTTCTTTAAGATCAAGATCAGGAAGAGCACCAGAAGCTGTAGGATAATTTGCCCCAAAATACTTTGCATTCCAGTTTTCTCGTCTGCAATATTTGGAAGTATGTTCCTGTGCAAGATAGTTTCCTCTTGCTCCTTCTGCTTTTGTTAAATCAGTTGCTAGCATTTCATCACTTACCTCAATCCCGCGCCACATACTGCGTAATTGTCCGATGATTTCATTGTCAAAAAGTAAGCAATGTAATGAAAAGGTGATCCCTTCATCGATTGACCCCATATAAGGGCACAAAGATGGCCGGCTATAAAAAACCTGCATCATATTTGCATAAATTTCAGCGGCAGCGTCCTGATTGAATCTTCGAGCCAAAGTGAAACCACCATCACAAGACATGCGCGGAATCTCTAGAGTTCGATAAATCTCACACATGGCCATCTCAGCCAATGCAGTTTGAGAAGGAGCACCTATTGCACCTGTAGCTGCTTCCATAAAGCTTGCATCGGTAGAACAACCACAGAAAGAGCCTTCACGAACAATTTGCGATAACACTAAACCACTGAGATCCGTTGCCAGAGAATGAACAACACAGCCTGCTATAGTCACTGGAGATGTCGCGCCACCAATGGTAACAGTACCAACATTAATAGGAATTCCTGCTTCAACAGCATTGATGATCTGATCTGTATGAGTTTTGGCATAATAGAGCGGCAAAGGAGTTATAGTGTGTGAGAAATAGGGTTTATCTTCTAGTGTTTGTTGACTCCCTCTAATTGTTCTTGCCATTTCAATAACAACATCAAGAGAATCGGTGAATTCACAAAGGTATAATATCGGTTTTGTAGTATTTTCAGCCATCGTCAAAAATTCATCAATTTCACCATGAATTGTTGATTCTTCTACATTTTTGCAGGAGACACAGGCGATATCGATATTTTCTAGTGCATCACTCACAAGAACTGCTGTTGCTAGATCCTGACGATTACTGTCTCGAGCCTCATCCTTATCAAAGTCATACATCTTGATATTGGTCATCCCAGAGCTAAACCAGGTATGATGATTGTCAAGCATAATGAAATTTATACCATCTCGATCCCAGAGTTTTACACTCTTGGCAGCTGTTGCAATAGATTTTTTTATAAGATCTATTGGAAACTTAACAAGACCGTCTGTAGCGACATCGCATCCGTTATCACGAAACCGATCCATTAATGAGGGATCTGGATCAAATGCAATACCTGTCTGACTCATTAAATCAAAAGTAGCATTAATAATCTTATTTTTGTCCATTACTGAAAAAGGTGAATAAGATGGTGTAGGACCAAAGTGCAGTCCTTTGTCGCCTAGAAGATAATCATTTCCTCTAGCTTTAGCCTTAGCTCTTTGAACACTTTTACGCTTAACCATATTGGACCTTTATAATTTTAGATTAAAACTTAACTTGCACGACTTTGCCGTACAAGATCTTTTGCAGTTTCTACTGCAGTAGCTGCATCACGACAATAAGCGTCAGCCCCAATTGCATTACTAAATTCATCATTTAAAGGAGCTCCACCTACCAATACAATATAATCGTCACGAATACCCTGCTCTTTAAGTGTATCAATAATGACTTTCATATAAGGCATTGTGGTTGTTAGCAGAGCTGACAAACCAAGAATGTCAGGTTGTTCAGATTGCAAAACTTCAATTATTTTTTCGACGTCTACATTGATTCCAATATCGACAACTTCAAAGCCTGCACCTTCCATCATCATGCCAACCAGATTCTTGCCAATATCGTGAATATCTCCTTTGACAGTACCAATAATCATCTTGCCAACAGGCGCAACCCCTGATGCTGAAAGTAAGGGCTTAAGAATATTCATCCCAGCTTTCATCGCATTTGCCGATAATAATACCTCAGGTACAAACAGTACACCGTCACGAAAATCCACACCGACTATATTCATTCCTTCTACAAGAGCTTTATCAAGTACTTGTTTAGCTTCCCATCCTCGGTCTAATAATATTTGGGTACCTTCAGCAATTTCATCTGCAAGCCCATCGTATAAATCATCAAATATCTGTTCAACAAGCTCATCAGTATCAAGTTCTGATAATATTATCTCTTCGTCTTGTCCATAATTTTCATCAGTCATAATGTTTATCTCCTCCAATATTTTAATCGAACATTTGTGTTTTTACACTAAGTATGAAACTACTACTAATTACTACCATCTTCCATTACCAGGTCGCATAGCTTCTGGTTGTAGTTTAATAGGAAACTTTTCCCTGATCTTGGAATCTATTTTAGGTTCGATATATTCAGGATAATAATTCTTAAGCATTTCCCCTACACGGCTGTGGGCCTGTTCATAAAGTGTTTGATGTCCAGATTCTTCCCATAAATCGGGAGTAGATCTATCAGCAATATTGGGATAGAGATATTCGCTTTGCATTAGATTTAGGGTTTGTGGGTGTCCCAAATAATGCCCTGCTCCAGCTACTGTTTCTTTAATTACATCATATGAAAGTGTTTCATCATTGACTTCAATGCCACGAACCATTCTTTGGATGTTTCCGAGCATGTCATTATCAATCAGCATACCTTCATAAGATTGACCGATTAAACTACCTACGATACCAGGATAAGCTGCAACCATATTACATCCAGAAAGTGCTGCTGCTGAAACTGATAAGGCTTTTTCATAACCTGCTTGAACATCCATAGTTTTTGCATCTGTCATTCCTGCACCAATACTCGTTATAAAACCAAAGTGATTACATAGTTGAACAGTGGCTGCAGTGACCAGAGCTTCCTCTCCACTCCCTCCTGAAAATGAACCAGTCCGTAAATCTGAAATAAAAGGCCACATCCCAAAGTTTATAGCTATCCCCGGTTTAACCATATTTACAACACATAAACAGGCAAGAGTTTCAGCAAAACACTGTACCAGTGTTCCAGCAAGTGCAGCCGGAGATGTTGCTCCTGCCTGTGGGGCAACAGCAATATCACAACATAATCCTAATTCTGCTATTTTTACTAGAACTTGTGCATTTTCAGCTCCAAATCTCAGTGGTGAGACGATTGGACACCCTCCAATCGTGCAAAATGGCCGCTCTAAAAATGCACCTTCTTTACCAAGGTAGGTATCAAAAAGGGAAATTATTGGATCAATATGATTAACATCAGCAATCCCCAGAGCAAAGGATTTATTGGTTCCAGCAAGTTGTGCATAAGCGATGTTAATATCATGAATATAAACATCATGACTATATTCAGCAGCAATAAAAGGTTGACCAAAGGTATGAATATGTTCAAGTTGATCTGCAAGTCTGGCTGCATCATAAAGATCAACAAGTTTGGTGGGCTGAAAACTTTGTGTATCAAAATCTAAAATTGAAACAGCTTCACCAGACGTGCTAAAAAAAACATTGTTTGCTTTGACCTCAAGATCATGTTTCGGATCTGGAGCATAATGAATGTATTCTTTTGCAGATAAACCAATTAATTCTTCAACCAGATCTCTAGGAAAAAGTAATCGGTTATCTTCATTAAGAGTGCATCCTTTAGGAAGAGCATAATGAAGAATTTCATCTATGGGGTCTCCTACACCAACATTTTCAAGAAGATCAAGTGCAGTAGTATATATTTGATCAATATCACGGTCCGATAACGGTCGATATTGTCCTCCTGGCATTCCAGGATAAACAACATTTCCTTGAACCCCTTCTGACCGTAGATTTTTCCTACCACGTCGTCCGCCACTACGCTTACTCCTCTTACTAATCGACTCAGAGCGTTGATCGGTCAAAATTTTTCTCCCTAGATAGTTGGATTTTGCATAATGAGTAAAGCATAATACATTCTAGTTAAAGTTTTTATGAAAATTTTCAAATATGTACAAGATATATACCTGTATGAGGTAATTATATGAACTTTATTTTACAATAAATTTTGTACTATATCCTTTAAAGCTGAGCAAATTCTCTTTATAAAACCTACACCAAAGAGTTATGTAGAATATGATCTTTATTAGCTTCTGTTTTTTATTATGACAGCTTCATCAAACAGATTATCAGAAAACAAACGTAGTCTGATAGCAGTTATCTCATCTATGGTTGTAGTCAATATGGTCTATGGCCTTACTTTGCCTTTGTTATCTTTAGTTTTGGATGCTCAAGGAATTAGCAAAACAGTTATTGGATTTGGGATCCTGGTACAAGCAAGTGCTGGAGTAGTGACTGCACCTTATGTTTCACGTCTAATGATACAGTTTGGCCCTGCTAGATTAATGCAGTTGGCTACTCTGACTACAGCCATTAGTTTAATGGCACTTGGCCTATTTCAAGACGTGGTTTTGTGGTTTCCAATACGATTCTTACTAGGAGCCTCAGCTGCCATCTTGTGGTCTGCTAGTGAAGCAGTAATAAATGAACTTGTTGACGACAACTGGCGCGGACGTATTATTGGGATCTACGGCTCGGCAGGAGCTGCAGGTTTTGCATTAGGCCCCATAGTACTGATCACTACAGGCACTCAAGGATTAATGCCTTTTGCAGTTACAACGCTATTAATTATCATTGCAGGTTTGCCATTGCTGTGGTTACAAGTAGACAATCATAATAATGAAGATGATGAACATGTTAACTTACTAAAGGTTTTTCGTCTGCTTCCCCATATCATGTTACTCAACCTGACATACGCTGCGGCAATGGAGTCATTTATTGCATTTTTTCCATTATTTGGGATCAATTTTGGTCTAACCAGTGCACACAGCTTGTCATTATTAACGACTTTCGCCATTGGGGGTATGATATTGCAACTACCTTTAGGCTGGCTTGCTGATCATGTCCAAAGACAACGACTTTTACTTTCCTGTGTATTTTTAACAATATTTGGATTTATTCTCCTCCCTCAACTTATTTTATCCGAAATTATCGGACCTCTATTTGTATTTACCCTTGGCGGAGTTGAGGGAATGATATATTCGATGGGTGTAATTATGCTGGGACAACACTTTCGTGGCGCTGAACTTGCATCTGCGAGTGTTTTATTTACTGGGATGTGGGGGCTTGGAACAATGCTTGGCCCAGTGATTGTTGGTATAGGAATGGATTTTCTAGGTTCTAATTCTCTTCCATATCTTATTGCTACAATTTACACTTGTTATCTTCCAGTTTATTTTATTATGCGTCGTAAATTGAAATAAAATAATGATAAAATCATTGTTCAAATTTACGACTTGTTTAATTGAAATTTTACCGAGTTAAAAAATATGCTTAAATCATTAAAACTGGGGATTGATACAGGGGGAACATATACTGATGCCGTTATCCTTGATGCTCAGCAACAAGTGCTTGCTACCTGCAAAAGCCTTACTACACATCACGATTTGAGCATTGGTATTGGTGAAGCGTTAACTGGACTGCCTGATAATCTGATCCCTCATTTAGAATTTATTGCTTTGTCCACAACGCTTACAACGAACTCTATTGTTGAAGAACGTGGTGCACCAGTTTGCCTTCTATTATCTGGCTATAATGAGCAACAGATAATCCAAAGTGGATTACGCAATATTATTGCTGATGATGCATTATTTTTAATATCTGGTGGGCATGATGCTACAGGAAAAGAAAGAGAACCGGTTGATATGCTTGCAGCAAAACAAGCGATACTTTCACAACAAGAAAAGGCTTCGGCATTTGCAATATCATCTATCTTTGGCATTAGAAATCCTAGCCATGAGATTCAACTGCGCTCTTTAGTTCAAAAACTCACATCGAAACCAGTAGCATGCGGACATGAATTAACGACTAGCTTAGGTGCACCACAAAGAGCACTTACAGCTGCACTCAATGCCCGTATGGTTCCCTATATTCAGCACCTAATTGAGGCCGTACAAAAAATACTTGTGTCTAATAAAATTAAAGCTCCACTGATGATTGTAAAAGGAGACGGCTCTCTGATTAATACTCAAACTGCATTGCAACAACCTGTGTCAACTGTACTCTCAGGACCTGCTGCAAGTGTTGTCGGAGCTAGTGCCCTAAGTGGCTTAAAGAATGCTATCGTAGCCGATATGGGTGGCACTACTACTGATGTTGCAATCATTATCAATGGACGTCCTGAACTCTGCTCTGAAGGTGCAAAAGTAGGTGACTGGCATCCAATGGTTGAAGCTGTGAAAGTTTACTCGTTAGGGTTAGGTGGTGACAGTGAAGTGCAATTTAATACCAAAGAAGGTTTAGGCATAGGACCACGTAGGGTGTTGCCAATGTGTTTATTGGGGATGCAGTATCCTTGGGTAATCGATCGTTTAGAGCAGCAATTAACAGAGTTCCCAAATGCTAGAAATAACAGATTTGTTACTCAGCTTGAAAGTAATGAAGTATTATTAAAACAGTTATCAAGTAATGAGCTAAGCGCCTGGAAACAGTTGGAGGAAGGGCCTATTGAGTTAGAAGCTGCCGTAAATGAGAATCGGCAACTTGCTCGCTCACTTGCCAAATTACAGCGACTTGGATTGGCGATTTACAGTGGCTTTACTCCCACAGATGCTGCACATGTATTAGAAATAAGTAATCATTGGTGCAAAACAACTGCTTCATTAGCTGCTAAAATTTGGGCGCGGCAATTTCGGCAATTATACGGCATTGGGAATTGGAAATCAGGTGATACCATAACCCCCTGTAAACAAATTTATGAATTAGTGATAAGTAAAATTTGTAATACGATTGTTGAAGCTGGTTTGCATAAATCAGATAAATTCAATGAGGCAAAAATTCAAAAACTTGCTCATTTAATTACAAACCTTATTCTAGAAGATAAAGACAACGACAATAGTAACCCTTTATTTAAATTGGATTTTGCTCAGGAATACTCCGTCGTTGCGGTTGGAGCTCCGTCAGCAAGTTACTACCCTGAAGTAACTAGCCGACTTGGTATTCCCCTTCATTTACCAAAATTTGGTGATGTTGCCAATGCCATAGGTGCAGTAATGGGTAGTGTTGTACAGCGGTCAAACATAGTAATTTCTCAGCCTTCATTCGGAATATTTTCTCTTTATCATAAATCTGAACCTAGGCAGTTTAGTAATCTTGATGATGCTATTAAGTGTGCTCAAACATTAGCAACAACAGAAGCTTTAGAATTGGCAAAAAATGCAGGTACCGATTCAGCAGAAGTTGTGCTTTCATATACAGAAAATCAAGTAAACCATGAAACTGACGGTGAGATATTTTTCGACGGTATTATTACAGCTACCGCATTAGGTCGCCCAAATTGTGATAACCTTAATTTTTAACTCAAACAAAGACATGAAAATATTTGAATAATCTTTAAATTAATAAAATGGAACGATAATTTAGTCACTTAATATAATATTTCATTGTTAATGTTTTTTACTAATGTATAGGCAGAACCAATTATGTTTCAAAAAGCAATTGTTAGAACACCCTGCAAAGCAATAATTAAAGGTATAAGTGAAGCCGATTTAGGCATACCAGTCTATGCGAATGCCCTTATTCAACACACTGAGTATATCAATGCACTAAAAATTTGTGGCCTTGATGTGACAGTCCTTGAAGCTGATGAAAACTTTCCTGATTCAACCTTTGTTGAAGATGCTGCATTAATGACTCCAAATTGTGCAATTTTAACTCGTCCAGGAGCTCCAAGCAGAAGGAATGAAACAACAGCAATGCTTCCTATCTTGCATGATTTTTATGACAAAGTAGAGAAAATTACGGCTCCAGGTACATTGGAAGCGGGTGACATTATGATGGTTGGTGCTCATTATTATATCGGTCTGTCAGAGCGAACTAATCATGAAGGTGCTAGACAAATGATTAACATTCTCGAGAAGCATAAGATGACTGGTTCTGTGATTAATCTATCAGAATTTCTGCATCTTAAAACAGGGCTTGGTTATCTGGAGAATAATAACCTACTTGCATTAGGTGAATTTCTTACAAAAAAAGAGTTTGCAAAATATAATCTTCTTAAGGTTCCTATTGAAGAATCATATGCAGCCAATAGTGTATGGATTAATGATACAGTTTTGACACCTGCAGGGTTTCCCAAAACCAAGAAACTTATTGAAACTGCTGGCTATAAAACCATAGCTGTAGATGTATCAGAATTTCAGAAACTTGATGGTGGTTTGAGTTGTTTATCGTTGCGTTTTTGATGCTGGCTTTAGAATTGTTGCTACCCAAACTAAGGTATTGCAACAGGCATCAAAATAACTGAAAATACTGAACAAAAGATGATTACTAGTGGAATGGTTCATTTATCCAATAGCATGAATTTCCCTAGCAGCTCTTATCCCTGACTCTAGTGCTCCTTGTATCCACCCAGGAAATTCTGAAGTATGGTCACCTGCAAAATGAATACGTCCTTCCACAGCACTGAGATGTGATTTTAGTGATGTTTCTTGTGCTTCAGTTGGTGAAGCATAGCCCGATCCAGACCAAGGTTCTTTAGCCCATGAGAAAGAAAAATTATTGAGAATGTAATCTTCTAGATTAGGGAAAACAGAGCGCCAACGATTATGTATTTCAAGGATCTGTTGATCTTGAGATAATAAATCAAATTGTTCAGCGGATGTTCCTCTGAAATAAGA
>JAAGZM010000685.1 GCA_024206355.1 Gammaproteobacteria bacterium
TCAATAAGTCTAAAAAACGTGCAATCAAATGTGTAGGCAAACTCACTCAATGGGTGAATACTAATCCTTCTGTAAGTTGCTGTTTTGAAATAAATAACCATAAGTCAGAGCCGGTCAACTGAGGATTCTAGGATCATTATTACTTAACGTATTGGCTACTAACTACGTTGAACTAAAAATAATGAAACATCTTCTGAAAGCGAACTCTCAGCTGTCAGCTGTAATTTCTTAACAAGATCAGGAATAGAAATATAATGATTTGAGCAAAATTTGGTAAGTTTTTCTTCAGCATTATTGACACTTTGATCATTCAAAACATTCAATACCCCATGAGAAAACATTCCAAGTGTAAAAGGCATTTTAAGTGGAACAGATTGCTGTTCATATTCAGCCCATTTAAATAAACCAACAGGAAAGCTGTCTTCTTGAAAAGTAAATCTTTTATTATCATTGAGTAAAATAGGTCGCGGAAACTGACCACCTAAACTGAAAATTAACTTATTCTCTTTCCGATCAATTACGGCATAAAACAAGCTTGTATATTTTCCTATCGCTGCAGCAATCATTTCTTGATTCAAGTGTTCAAGTAGTTGTGACGGATTAACAATCGTATTATCAGTGTGCTTGCGGTAAGCTCTTAACGGTTGATTGATCATACTTTTTAACATCATTGTAATGAACGCTGAGTCATTATTATTTGCAGAAATGTCTGCAATGTAAAAACCGATATATCGTTCATCTATCTCAAAAAAATCTAGAAAATCACTTCCTGGAGTATCTGAACGTATAATTGTATGTTGAAATAAATAATCCCCTATTCTCACTTTTGGTTCAGGTAACATTTGCAGTTGTGCCAGCATTTCTGCCTTTTGATCGGATTTTAATATTTTTAAATTCATATCCAACTCAAGTCTAGCTTGTTCACAATCATTATTAAAAGAAGAGGCTTGATGATAATTATCTGAGTCATTGTTCTTCAACAAGGTAATTTTTATCAACGCAAGGCAATCATCAAAACTAACTAATGGCTTCATTAAATAATCAACTGCACCCTGCCTAAGTGCTTCGATAATTTCGTTGGTTTGCCCTAAAGTATACAAGATAATAATAGGGATATCGGGACGTTCAGAGCGAAATAATTCGATAAGTGACAAACGACTATCGTATGTCATTTTCAAATCATAAATGATTAAGTCAAAGTCATGCTCTTGAAAAATTGATGTGGCGGTTTCAATATTCGTGGCTGTAAAGACATCATAGTACTTATCCTCAAGGTAAGTTATAATTTCCTTGAGCATCTTTTCATCTGTATCAATGATTAATAAACGATGCTTCATATTTTGTCCAAAATGGTTGTCAGATTTCAGTTCTATATACCTGCTATCAAAATTAAGTAAACAAAGGTTTCATACCAAATAATGTCTATCTATTATTAATAGCATAGACTAGTTACTAAACAATTCAGGGGATTTGCTCACATTTTTTTTAAACATAGCCAATAAAATGTAAATTACCTGCTATGCTAATGTTGATGAAGTTAATTTTTAATTAAAATTTAGAATATATCTTTGTAAGGAAGCATAATGAGTCAAGATGATGTAGATTTTGTAGAAAAACGTGATTTTATTCGGATGTTTATCGACTCACCTATAGATTTTGCAATTACTGGAACCGATGAATGGTTTAAAGGTACTGGGCAAAATTTATGTGGTGGGGGCCTTTCTTTCAGTACTCAACAATTACTATCTGAAGGTGATATAGTGAATATTAAATTACATCCCCTTAACGATCTGGTACCTCATCTAGAAGCACTGGTGATTGTAATGCGTGTCGACGAGCAAGAAGGAGGTTTATATTTGGTTTCAACAAAAATTGAGAAAATTTTGAGTTAACAACAATTAATTAAAATGTGACTCGAATCACAGTTATTATTAGCTGAGACACGCATACTCTAACTTAAGTAAGGTTAGTAGTTTTTAATTGGAGTAACGCGTAATGAAAGATAGATGGCACAGAGCTGATCCACTAGTTATGCTCTGGGTATTGCTATTATTAGGAATAATCATCTCATTATTTTAATATAATCATTTATGAATAAAACAATAACCAGTCAGTTAGTCGATAATATCTTCATCTTCGTATAAATCGTCCTCTTCGTATAAATCGTCCTCTTCTGGAGGGTTTCCATCATATACCTGATAGTTTCTTCTCATCATAAAAGCATCTCTGACGAAAGAGTACTCATCTAGCGCATCCTCCAACTGAGAATCAATTGCGAGTAAACGGTAGCGAAGATCTAGCATTTCAAATGCGTAAAGTGTATTTCTAGTCGGAATATGATCGATATCCTGCTTGATAGACGTATAGCTATCAACAGGTCGTCCAAAGGTGTCTCTGAGGGTTGATGGACCAAGAAAGGGTAAAACGATATAGGGGCCGCTTCCTATCCCCCAGGCACCTAGTGTTTGACCGAAGTCTTCATCATGTTGTTCAAAACCAAGATCAGTTGCAACATCGATAAAGCCAGCTAAACCTATGCTAGTATTGATAAGAAATCTTCCAGAATCATTTATTGCATCCGATAACTTTCCCTGCAAAACACCATTAATAATAGTAGGGATTTCATCCAGATTAGCAAAGAAATTGCTAATGCCTGTTTTAATAGGTGCAGGAGTGATATTGTCGTAACCTTTAGCTACAGGCTTTAAAATGGCTTTATCAATTGCAGAGTTAAAATCATAGGAAGCTCTGTTTAATGATTCAAAAGGATCAGCCTCAGTTGATTCATAATCAGAAGTTGTAGCACAGCCGGTAAGGATAAAGCCCAACAACAAAACACTTATTTTAGTAAAATCGTACATATTTCAAAGCAACTTAATGGATAAGGTATAATTGACTCTGATTATAAAGGTGTTTATTAGTTCATAAAAGCAGATAATTAATTTAAAATGTAACTTATTAATATGCCCATTATCACTCAAGTAGAATGATTTTATGCAAAGGGGTTATACTATTATTATAAGTAGCCGTTAACTCTATATGTAATGTCCCCTTTGAAACCTTGGAGTATCATTAGATAATGTCAGAAATAAGGATCATATTTCAACAAATTCAGCACAATCTGAACAATACTGTTGTTAATTCTCCTTTAACACAACAATTAATTGATACATTAAGAGTTGGACAAAATTTAACGGCTCAATTATTCATTTCCGATAAACAATTCTGGTTAATTATAGATGGGGTAAAGTTAGCAATACCAAAAGAAACTGTTGAACAATGGCAATTGGTTGAAAATCAAAATATTATACTAAAAGTTAAGTCTTTAGCTAACCCTGTAGAATTGCAAATTATTAAAAACGCAATTCAGACTAGTCAACGTTCAAATACAGCTTTAGTTGATCAAGCGCCCGCTTCTACAAAACAAGAATTATACTCAACGAAGGCAGCTAAAGTTATTGAAGCCACTGTCACATCATCAATAATAACAAAGCAACCTAATATTCCTAATAAATCTCATACTAGACTAATGGCAAATAGCTCTTTAGTTAAGATTGATACTAATGTTGCAGCAAAGCCAATACTCTCAGGCAAAACGAATGATAACTCTATATCCAAACAGATAACATCTAGAGAAAAAATACAGCCGAGTGTTACTTTACAAACATCAAAGTCAAATCAATCAAAATCTAAAGGTTCTAATTCACCTCTTACTCAACAAAATATAAAGGAAAAAGTAAAAACAACCATTGCTACAAAATCGGCAGGCAAATTACCTAATGCTAAAATATCAGACTCGATACAAAATATTATATTTGCTTCTAAAAAAGTTATTTCAGAAAATAATTTGCAGCAAACAAGCAGTCAAAAGGTAAGTACCAACATAAATTCAAAAGTTGGCGCTGAACCAACAATAACTAAACCTCAATCAATTAATAACTCACAAACGCTTAAAATTGAACAGCCAGAAGCTAAGCTTACACCTCTTTCAGTTATTAAAGAGCCTATTAAAAGCAATACTAAAAGCACCGCTTCAAGTATCGTAACTAACGTCAATCAGACAGTTGTAAATAATCAGGCTTCAGTATCCACTCAAAAAATGAAGTTTGAAATACCGGTTATTTTGCCTGATAAGGAGCGATTTCCATTATTAGCCGATAAACTTGTGGCCGCATTTAGTCAAATTCA
>JAAGZM010000686.1 GCA_024206355.1 Gammaproteobacteria bacterium
GCTGAGGAAGAAGCTGAGGAAGAAGCTGAGGAAGAAGCTGAGGAAGAAGCTGAGGAAGAAGCTGAGGAAGAAGCTGAGGAAGAAGCTGAGGAAGAAGCTGAGGAAGAAGCTGAGGAAGAAGCTGAGGAAGAAGCTGCGCTTGATCAAAATTATGATGATCCTGATTTAATTCAAGCAACGAGTGTCGTTGTACTTAATACAATTCTACAGCAAGAAGAACCACCAACAGTTGTCTTAGATAGTCAGTCTGAGTTGCCAACCAGTGATTTAGAGATTAAAGAACATGCTGATTTGGAAGAGTATGTCCAAATAGATATGGTTGTTGAGTCAACGGTAGAACCTTCTGCTGAGCTTGAACTTTCTAGTGATGCTGTTATGGAAATCAAAGATGATTCTGATCTGTTCGTTGAGTCACTTGAAAACCTACAACTTGCTGAAACAGATCCTGACGCTAGAGATAGTGTCGTAGATAATTTTACAAAACATGAGAAGAAACCTTCTAAAACTTTACAAAAACTACTTCTGACTTTAGGTGGATTGGTATCTGTTATCGTTATTGTCAGCGCTATCTTTTGGATGAAAAGATTAGAGTTAGCGAAAGATGAACGTTGGCGTCCGACTATTGATGAAGTTTGTCATTATATTGACTGTGGAATTCCTGTTCGACGAGACATTAGCCGAATTGATTTGCAAAATAAAGATGTTCGTTATGGTGATGATAGTATAACGGCCAACTTGATATTGATGAATACAGCAACGTTTGAACAAGGCTATCCTCGTGTAGAAATGACCTTGTATGATCTTGACGGCAATGAACTTGCAACTCATTTGATATTGCCTGCAGAATATCTTCGTACAGATCTTGTGGGTAGTTTAATGCCGAAAAATGTTCCTGTTCATATCGAGTTTAACTTAACTGCAAATGCCAAAATTGTTGTCGGATACGAATTTAAATTTTTGTAAAACTAGTGATTACCCCCCTTTCTTCTAAATGTAGTAAGTTTGTCTAAAAAATATTCAAAAAATTTAACCTAACAGCTTTTACTCAAGCAGTTAAAAAGGTATCATGCGCGCTCTTTGTAATTGTTCATTTTTTCATCAACAACGAAATAACTAAACCGTATGAAAATAGGTCCCTATCAGTTTGAAAACAATCTAGTCCTTGCACCCATGGCAGGTGTAACAGATAGACCCTTTCGTCAACTATGTAAGGATATGGGCGCTGCCATAGCCGTAAGTGAAATGGTTTCTGCAAATCCTCTTTTAAGAAATACTCGTAAAAGTATTTTACGCCTAGATCATAGGGGCGAGATAGGTTTACGTTGGGTACAAATTGCAGGTTCCGAAGCTTCAGTTCTAGCAGAAGCTGCAAAATACAATGTTGAAAAAGGCGCTGATATTATTGACATTAATATGGGGTGCCCAGCAAAAAAAGTTTGTCGTAAAGCAGCAGGATCGGCATTACTAGCAGATGAAGGTTTAGTTGAAGATATCTGTACGCAGGTGGTTGAAACAGCCAGTGTCCCTGTGACTCTTAAGATAAGAACAGGTACAGATCATTCAAATAAGAATGCTGTAAATATAGCATCCATTGCAGAAAAAGTTGGTATTAGTGCATTAACAATACACGGAAGAACCCGTGCTGATAAATTTCAGGGTGAAGCGGAATATAAGACTATCCGAGCAGTTAGAGAGAAGACTGATATCACACTAATAGCAAACGGTGATATTGATTCTCCAGATAAGGCTCTCTACGTTTCTGAACAAACTGGTGCAGATGCACTGATGATTGGAAGGGCAGCACAAGGTCGTCCTTGGATCTTCAAAGAGATTGCTCACTTTCTATCAACTGGCAACTATTATCGTTCCACAGAATTGTCTGAGATTGCAGAAATTATGCTAAATCATATTAAGCAACTGCATGGCTTCTACGGTGAATATCAAGGGGTGAGAATTGCGAGAAAACATGTTGGCTGGTATTTAAATGGTTATTCTTCAGCTCAAACATTCAAACGATATTTTAATCAAATCAGTGGTCCAAAAGAGCAGCTTGTTGCAATTACCGCCTGGTTTGAAAAACAACAACTAACAAGTGTTAGCTAGGCTAGTACTTGTTTAAAATAAATAATTATAAACATAACATTCTTGGAAAATAAAATGACAATTTTGGAAGGTAATACAGATATTATGGAAACAAGTGAACAGAGTTATCAAATTAAAAATGACAAACAAACTTTAAGAGAAAGTGTAGAAATGGCAATGAGTGATTATTTTGATCGGCTTGATGGACAGGAAGCCATAGACTTGTATGAATTGGTTATTAGTGAAGTTGAAGCACCTCTAATGGAAGCGGTAATGGCTCACACTCGTGGCAATCAAACTAAGGCTTCAATTGCCTTAGGTTTAAACCGTGGTACTTTAAGAAAGAAATTGAAAAAGTACAAGATGCTTTAAATTTTAATATAAAAAGTGGAAATTACTATGTCTGATTTACGCCCTATTCGCCGCGCTTTAATCAGTGTTTCTGATAAGTCTGGTGTTGTAGAATTTGCTAGAAAGCTAGTATCAATGGATATTGAAATACTGTCTACAGGTGGTACTGCAAAATTACTTACTGAGCAATCGATTCCTGTAAAAGAGGTTTCTAGCCACACCGGTTTTCCTGAAATGATGGATGGCCGCATAAAAACGTTACATCCTCGTATTCATGGTGGACTGTTAGGTCGAAGAGGAACAGATGACGCTGTAATGTCTGAGCATAGTATTGCTGCAATTGATTTATTGGTGGTGAATTTATATCCCTTTGAACAGGCGATAGCGCGAGATGATTGTGATTTACCGATGGCGATTGAAAATATTGATATTGGTGGTCCAACAATGTTGCGTGCAGCTGCTAAAAATCATCAAGATGTAACGGTTGTTGTTGATGCAGTTGATTACGATCGCGTAATGGAAGCGCTTACTAATGACGGTGGGACAAACCTTGCATTAAGGTTTGAGTTAGCCACAAAAACGTTCTCGCATACTGCTCGATATGACGGACTTATAGCGAACTATCTAGGTACCAAACTTGAGCAGATAAAACCTGAATTTGAGGACACTTCATTTCCTAATACATTCAGTGCTCAGTTTAATAAGGTTCAAGAAATGCGCTATGGTGAAAATCCTCATCAGAATGCAGCTTTTTATGTTGAATCCAATCCTGCAGAGGCTTCAATATCAACATCGACTCAATTACAAGGCAAAGCACTGTCTTTCAATAATATCGCCGATACAGATGCAGCACTAGAATGTGTAAAGAGTTTCCAACAGCCTGCCTGTGTCATTGTAAAGCATGCAAACCCATGTGGAGTAGCTGTTGCTGATAATATTCAACTTGCTTACGAACGTGCTTTTCAAACCGATCCAACGTCAGCATTTGGTGGCATTATTGCATTTAATCAACCACTTGATGGCAAGACAGCAAAGATGATTGTTGATCGGCAATTTGTTGAAGTCATCATTGCTCCAGAAGTATCAAAAGAAGCCATTGCCGTTATTGCGACTAAACCTAATTTGAGGCTTTTATGTTCGGGTAAGTGGCAATCTCAATTACCGGCTTTTGAATATAAGCGAGTAACTGGTGGCTTATTAATTCAAGATCGTGACTTAGGTGCTATTGCAGCAAATGATTTGAAGATTGTAACTAAAGTACAGCCAACTCAAGATCAACTTGATGATTTGTTATTTTGTTGGAAAGTCGCAAAGTATGTCAAATCTAATGCCATTGTCTATGCACGTGATGGCCAAACCATTGGTGTTGGTGCAGGTCAAATGAGCCGCGTGTATTCTGCAAAAATAGCGGGCATTAAAGCGGCAGATGAAAATCTACAGGTTGCAGGATCTATTATGGCATCAGATGCATTTTTCCCCTTTAGAGATGGAATTGATGCAGCTGCAGCAGCAGGAATAACAGCAGTGATACAACCGGGTGGTTCAATGCGTGATGACGAAGTTATTGCCGCTGCGGACGAACATGGTATGGCAATGGTGTTTACAGGTATGCGTCACTTTAGACATTAAGAATTCAGGAGTAAAATATGCAAGTACTGGTTATTGGAAGCGGTGGAAGAGAACATGCGTTAGCATGGAAAACTGCCCAATCAGAAAAAGTAAAGAAGGTATTTGTAGCACCTGGAAATGCAGGAACAGCACAAGAAGATAAGATTGAAAACATAGCGATTGCTGCCGATGACTATGATGGATTACTTGTTTTTGCGATGGAAAATAGTATTGATTTAACCATAGTTGGACCTGAAGCACCGTTAGTTGATGGTCTTGTGAATCAATTTAGTGAAGCTGGACTTGCTTGTTTTGGTCCCGATCAAGGCGCAGCTCAACTAGAAGGTTCAAAAGCATTTACCAAAGACTTTCTGGCTAGAAATAATATCCCAACAGCTGCTTATGGTAACTTTACAGACATTGAAGCAGCAAAGGCATTTGTTATAGAGCAAGGTACTCCAATTGTTATAAAAGCCGATGGTTTAGCTGCTGGAAAAGGCGTTATTATTGCTGAAAATCAGGCGGAAGCTTTTGCTGCTATTGAAGATATGCTTGAGGGCAATCGTTTCGGCGATGCGGGTCATCGCGTTGTTGTTGAAGAGTTCCTGAAAGGAGAAGAAGCGAGCTTCATCGTCATGGTTGATGGAAAAAACATCTTACCTCTAGCAACTTCCCAAGATCATAAGGCAAGGGATAATGGTGATTTAGGACCTAATACAGGTGGCATGGGCGCATACTCTCCGGCTCCAGTCGTCACTGATGAAATTTTCCAAAGAGTAATGAAAGAAGTTATCGAGCCTACTGTTGATGGCATGGCGAAAGAAGGAAATTCCTACGTAGGATTTCTTTACGCAGGCCTGATGATTGAAGGTGGTGGATTAAAAGTACTTGAATATAACTGTCGTTTTGGTGATCCTGAAACCCAGCCAATCATGATGCGACTTAAGTCTAGCCTGGCTGAACTTTGCTTATTAGCAGTACAAGGTAGACTAGAAGGTGTTACTGCACAATGGGATGAGCGTGCAGCTGTTGGCGTTGTTCTCGCAGCTGGTGGCTACCCAGACTCATATGATAAAGGTGACAAAATCATTTTCCCAAAAGAACCTCTTGCTGAAGGTTTAAAAATATTTCATGCAGGAACTGGTCGTGATTCAGACAGAGATATAGTGACTAATGGCGGAAGAGTTTTGTGTGTAACTGCTCTTGGTGATAATGTAACAAAGGCACAAGCAGCAGCCTACAAGCTAGTTGAGCAAGTCAAATGGAACAATGTTTATTACAGGACTGATATCGCTTATCGCGCTATTAATAGAGAAGTACATCAATAACTGAAATGATTTAGAATGAAGTATTCATA
>JAAGZM010000687.1 GCA_024206355.1 Gammaproteobacteria bacterium
AAAGGCAATTCCAGATTTTACCCTGGTAGATGCTGATGTTTATAGAAGAAAACCAGAAGTATCGCCCACCAGCCGATTAAGATTAACCAATCAAATTAAGCTAAATTTCAAGTTCCGGTATTCAAGATTGAGACACAGAGAGCGGAATTTTCAGATTGGTAATAATACCTTTTGCGATTATACAGGGCAAGCAGGCTCACTTTACACAAAGAAATCAGATTTTCTAACTTACATTGATGCCATGAGCTGGCATTTAAACGAGTCCTCAGTGGTTTTTGAAGATTTGCCAGACTCGCAACTATACACCGGATGCAGCGGCGCTGATTTCATTTGGTATAAATTCAATAATTATTATGCCTTGAATGTTGTATTTTCAGCCGCCACTAGGTTTGCTCAAACAATAACAGAAGAATATACAATAACAGTAACAGCACCACAGTCTATTAGCCAATACGGACTAATCGAGTGGGAACAGAGCGGAGGTGCAGAAATTGAGTATGACGCTGCTGTGTGGGAGTCTGGCCAAACT
>JAAGZM010000688.1 GCA_024206355.1 Gammaproteobacteria bacterium
GGGATGGAGGAACACGTACAGAGAACATGTCAGCCATGCTCGTCACCGAGCTCACGTCCCAGTCACCGATGGACTGGTTGAAGGCAGTGGCATCCTACATCGCAGCGAGGGACGGGCGTCCGTGTGGAGTGAGTAGCGATCTCGGAGCGAGGGGATGGGGGACGGACGACGACGACATGGCGACACAACCGCAGCAACACACGAGGTGGAGGAACACGTACAAGGAACATGAAACTCATGTCCGTCACCGAGCTCACGTCCCAGCTCGACAGGTCTGGGTTGAACGTTGTAGGGTCCGAAACCTTCGAGCCACCAATGGCCTCACCGAACAGCTCAGACAGGTCCGTCACACCCGTCGTGCACGACCTGGCGAGCTCAACTTCGTCCGTGGGAGAGGCAGTAACCAACGCATTCAGAGCAGCCCGATCGCGCTTGGTGTACGTGACGCCGTCGACGACGCCAGTGTCCCCCACGGCGGCCGCTGGGCAGAGCACGGTGACACCATTGGTCGCCCGATAAAACGTCTGCATCATGACGGGTATCGGTGATTCAGTAAAATCCACTTCGTGACGTCGTTCGAATGTCCGAAAGCAAAAACGTACTGGGGTTGTTACGGAGCCGGCCGCCTGACACTTGGACACAGCACCGACGGGGCCTCCGCCGACCGTGACAAAGCAGTCGACAGACGTACCGTCCGACAGCTGCAATGCGCCTCCCGAACGAGCACCAGTAAGACGAGCACCAGTAAGACGAGCGACGCGGGACCTAAACGGCCTTGGCACAGCAGCAAGTCCGATAGCAACGCCAGCAAACACACGAAAGACCTCCCTGCGAGCAGGACGAGGGTCGCTGTCGCCTGAAATCAGCCACGCACCGCGAAGGAAGTTTCAACCTCCGAGTACTCGCGAGGGAGCTCGCCGCTCGTGGTGTCAGTTGGCTGCGCGTTGCCCGCCAGGATATCGCCACAATTGACATTGTCAGCTTGATCGTAGCATGCAATCGTGTAGTCGAACTTGAAGCCATTCGGGCCCGTTTTGAACCCGACGGTCACCTGGGCAAGCAATTTCGGCAGGCAGACGCTGGCAAGTGAGACATATCGGTGACGAGAGCCGGGGCAAACGAGCTCCCAACGCATACCTCACCAACCGAAGCTTCGGTGGTAGGCTTCTGGATGGCCAGGAGCAATCGCTCGTCGCTTGACGCCTTCGAGGATCCTGCGCGGAAGTTGATACACGTATATAGGCGTGCGAGTGAGCCGGA
>JAAGZM010000084.1 GCA_024206355.1 Gammaproteobacteria bacterium
ATGCAACGTTCGGCCTTATCAGAATTGCTCAATTTAAGCTTATTTGTTTTCCTATTATTAAGTGTTGCACTGATTGGTTTTGCTGGTCGACTAGGAACAAGAATTAGGAAATTACGGGATATTACCGATCAGTCAATTGATAAGCATGGTCGAGTCAGCGCTGATATTCCTGAGAGTAAAGAGGGTGATGAGCTGGATGACTTAGCATCACATATCAATGATATGTTGAGTCGCCTTAGGCAATATAATGAGTATTTGGAAAAACTGGCTTCACGACTTTCCCATGAACTTAGAACACCTGTGGCAGTAGTTCGATCATCGTTAGAAAATATGCATCTAGCCGATTTATCTGCTGAGAATGTTGAAGTTCTAGAACGGGCGGATACTGGTATCGTACGTCTGCAGACAATACTTAATCGTATGGGAGAGGCAAGTCGGCTTGAGCAATTTATTGATGATTCTCATCTTGAGGCATTTGAGCTGAATGATTTTCTTGAAAATATGACAGTAGGCTATCGAGGAGTTTATCCAGAAAGGTTATTTAATCTAATGTCTGACTCAGGACAAATCACGGCTTCGAAAGATTTACTGGCTCAGTGTTTAGACAAACTAATTAGTAATGCTGTTAGTTTTGCAACTCCTGATACAGAGATTGTAATTGGTGCTCAACAAGCAAAAAATCACTGGCAAATATCAGTATCTAATCAAGGTGATAAGTTACCAGTGGGGATGGAGAAACAACTCTTTCAGTCCATGGTTTCTATTCGAGAAAATAAAGGCAAAAATGAAGAACCGCACTTAGGATTAGGCCTTCATATCGTAAGACTTATTGCTGAATTTCACAGTGGTGAAGTCAGTGCAAAAAATTTAGTAGACGGTGTCTCATTTACACTTGAAATTCCTAGAGAGTTCAACTAGTTTCCTATTAAAACTGCTTTACCCAACTAACGATATCAGCAGCTCCCATCGCTCCTGGTTGACGAGCAACTTCCTTGCCATTTTTAAAGATGGCAAGAGTAGGTATGCTTCGAATATTAAACTGTTCAGCGATAGTCTGCTCATTTTCAGTGTTAATTTTTATCAGGCGATAATGAGGTTCGAGCCCACTACTTGCCTGTTGAAAAGCTGGCCCCATCATCTTACATGGGCCACACCAAGGCGCCCAAAAATCAACTACAACAGGAATATCATTTCTTGATACATGTTTCTGAAATCCTGTTGCATTAAGATCGATCGGCTCTCCACTAAAAAGAGTCTTATGACACTTTCCGCAACTTGGATTATCTGCAAGACGAGTTGTGGGAATACGATTTACAGCATAACAATGTGGACATACAATATGTTGAGATTTGCTCATGAGCGCTCTATTTTTTTACGTTTAGAAATAGCCTTCATCAAAGTCCATAAGGCTATCACTACCGGCTTCTACTGTCGCTAACAATGAAGCTGTTTGCGGTAATAATTTTTGCATATAAAAACGTGCTGTTTTAATTTTTGCTTTATAAAAAGCAGTTTCGTCACCAGCTTGTTTTGCAAGTGCAATTTGAGCCATGCGAGCCCACATATATCCAACAGTAACTAGGCCAAACATTCTAAGGTAATCGACAGAAGCACTACCTGCATTATCTGGATTTGCAGGTGCATTCTTAGCAATCCATCCTGTAGCCTGTTGCAACTGTGTGAAGGCTGTAGAGAGCGGTTGGATGAATTCATTCATTTCTGCATTTTCAGACTCTTGAGCAATATATTTTGCTACAGGGACAAAGAATCGTTTCAACAGACGACCTTGGTGCATATTCATTTTTCGACCTACGAGGTCAAGTGCTTGAATACCATTAGTACCTTCATAAAGTTGAGCAATACGTACATCACGTACAAACTGTTCCATACCATGTTCAGAGATAAAACCATGACCACCAAATACTTGGACACCCATATTGGTAGAGTCAAAACCTGTATCGGTGTTGAATGCTTTTATAACTGGTGTTAATAAGGATGCTAGATCATCAGCTTCTTCTCGACGTGCAGGATCAGGGTTTCTTGCCAGTTGGTCGAGTTCCTGTGCTATCCAAACAGTCATCGCACGACAGCCTTCAGTATAGGCACGCATAGTTAATAGCATACGACGTACATCTGGATGAACGATAATTGGATCAGCTTTTTTATCAGGATGTTTAGGGCCAGTAAGCGAGCGCATCTGAATGCGGTCACGGGCATATTCTACAGCGCCTTGATAAGCCTGTTCGCCTGCAGCCATTCCTTGTACGCCAGTACCAAGACGAGCAGAGTTCATCATCACGAACATTGCCTGCATGCCTTTGTTTTTTTCGCCAATCATATAGCCTTCAGCATCATCAAGATTGATTACACAGGTTACGCTACCCTTGATACCCATCTTGTGTTCAATAGCACCACAGGTAACAGGGTTACGTTCGCCAGAACTTTTATCATCATTGATGAGATATTTAGGCACTAAAAATAAGCTAATGCCTTTAATGCCAGGAGGGGCATCAGGAAGGCGAGCTAGTACAAGGTGAATAATATTTTCTGTTAGTTCATGCTCACCACAGGAGATGAAAATCTTTGTGCCAGTGAGTTTATGAGTACCATTATCCTGTGGTTCTGCTTTCGTTGAAATAAGCCCTAGATCAGTTCCACATTGAGGTTCAGTTAGACACATAGTTCCTGTCCAAGTACCTTCTACAAATTTTGGTAGATAAGTATTTTTTTGCTCATCAGTACCACAGGCATGAATGGCTTTTGCTGCGCCGTGAGTTAAACCCGCATACATTGATAATGATTGATTGGTTGATGAAAGCATTTCTGCGATTAATACACTCACAGAGTAGGGAAGACCCATGCCACCGTATTGAGGCTCTTCCGTCAGACCTGTCCATCCACCTTCAGTGTATTGGTCATAAGCTTCTTTAAAGCCGTCAGGTAGTGTTACAACACCATCTTCTAGAGTACAACCTTGCTCATCACCAGATTGATTAAGAGGTAAGAAAACATTTTCTGCAAACTTAGCGGCTTCTTCTAAAACAGCCTTTACAGTTTCAGTTTCAGCATCTTCAAAACCTGGAAGCTGACTAATTTTATTGCCTTCTAATAATTCATAGTAGACAAATTCCATATCACGAAGTGGAGCTTTATAAGGGGCTGTCATATTTTAATCCTAATAATAATTTATAGAGAAATAGCTAGTCGAGTACCCTGATCAATAGCACGCTTAGCATCAAGCTCAGCAGCTACATCGGCTCCACCAATCAGGTGGTAGGGTTTATTAAGTCCTTCGACTAATGCTTTAAGTGGTTCTTGGCCAGCACAGATGATGATATTATCTACATCAAGAATTTGTTGTTTACCGGCAATTGATACATGTAAGCCCTCATCATCAATCTTTTGATAATCACATGAAGAGAACATTTTTACTTGTTTATTCTTTAATCCTGTTCGATGGATCCAGCCAGTAGTTTTACCTAAACCTGCTCCGACTTTGCTTCCTTTTCGTTGCAATAAATAAACATCACGAGCGGGTGCTGTAACCTCAGGTTTAATGCCTTCAATTCCACCACGGGCGGTAAATGTCATATCAACACCCCATTCTTTCATAAAGGCAGGAATATTTTGACTAGTCGATTCTCCAGAGTGAGTAAGATATTCAGCAACATCAAAACCAATTCCACCAGCTCCGATAATGGCAACTTTATCACCGACGGGCTTTTTAAATTTCAATACATCTAAATAATTTAAAACTTTAGGGTGATCGACACCTTCAATCGGTGGCCTGCGAGGGCTAATACCAGTTGCAATTATTACTTCATCAAAGTCGCTATTATTTAATTCATCAACACTCATTTTTGTATTTAATGATACGGTAACACCCGTGACTTCAAGTTGATTTTTGAAGTAGCGAATAGTTTCAAAAAATTCTTCTTTGCCAGGAACCTGCTTAGCCACATTAAATTGTCCACCAATTTCATTGGCAGCATCAAAAATGGTTACGCTATGACCACAGCGAGCAGCTGTGGTGGCAGCAGCTAACCCTGCAGGCCCTGCACCTATGACAGCTATCTTTTTAGGTGTTGATGTTTCAGTAATAGTAACTTGTGTTTCATGACAAGCTCTTGGATTAACAAGGCATGAAGTCATCTTGCCGCCAAATATGTGATCAAGACAGGCCTGGTTACAACCAATACAGGTATTGATTTCTTCAGCCTTACCAGCAGCAGCCTTATTAACAAAATCAGGATCGGCAAGTAAAGGTCGCGCAAGGGAAACCATATCAGCATCACCATGAGCTAATACATTTTCAGCAGTTTCAGGTGTGTTGATACGGTTAGATGTCACTACAGGAATATTAAAGTGCTCTTTAAACTTAGCAGTTACCCAAGTGAATGCAGCTCTAGGAACTTTTGTCGCAATAGTTGGAATACGTGCTTCATGCCAGCCAATGCCTGTATTAATAATGGTAGCGCCGGCTTTTTCAATAGCTTGACCGAGTTGGATCACTTCGTCATGGGTGCTTCCACCTTCGACTAAATCAAGCATAGATAAGCGGAAAATAATAATAAACTCTTCACCAACCGCTTCTCTTACTCGGCGGACAATTTCTACAGGAAGTCGAATGCGGTTCTCATAACTACCACCCCAATCATCATCACGCTTATTGGTTCGCGAGGCAATAAACTGGTTTAAGAAATAACCTTCAGAACCCATTATCTCAACGCCATCATAATTGGCTTTTTGGGATAGTGCGGCAAGATTAACAAAGTCTTGAATTTGTTCTTCAATTTGTTCTTCGGTTACAGCTTCTGGCTTATAGGGATTAATCGGCGCTTGAATTGCAGAAGGTGCAATAGGCTTGCCATTAAATGCATATCGACCAGTATGGAGTATTTGCATACAAATTTTCGTGTCGTATTCATGAACAGCGGCTGTAATTTTCTGATGCTCTGCCACATCATCATCATTTCTTATAAGCTTAGTATGTTCGTGGGTGGCTCCACGTTTATTTGGACCATAGCCTCCAGTCACAATAAGACCAACACCACCACGGGCACGTTCTCCAAAGTAGGCCGCCATTCTTTCAATTCCATCAGGTGCTTCTTCTAGTCCTGTATGCATAGAGCCCATTAGTACGCGGTTTTTTAATGTGGTAAAGCCAAGATCCAACGGCTTAAGAAGATTAGGATATTGCTCTGTCATGAAATTTTTCCTTAAAACTAGACACTGTCAAGATAATGATGTTACCCTTTGATCTATCAGCTGTCAAGATTGAAACTTAGACGGAACATTTTTAAAGGCTTTTTACGTATATTACTATGGTAAAAGAGAATACAAAAACCACATATCACCATGGAGATCTTCATCAAAAATTATTAGATGAGGCTACTCTAATGATTGAAGGATCAGGTGTTGAAGGTTTATCACTTAGAAAGCTTGCAAATAGGGTAGGAGTGTCTCGAACAGCGCCATATCATCATTTTAAAGATAAAAATGAGTTGATTTGTGCAATAGCTGAAGAGGGATATCTTCAATATCTTGCACGAGCTCAAGCAAGCTTCGATGATGAGACTGTTTCATTACGTGAAAAATTTCGTTCATATGTCTATGGCTATGTGAAATTTGCTCATGACAATCCTGAACTTTATGAACTGATGTTTGGGCGTGCGATTTGGAAACAACAAAACAGTACTCAAGGACTGCGGGATGCGGCTTATCCTTGTTTTCAGCACCAGCTTGAAATGACAGCCTTCTGGCAGAAGAATGGCCTGTTAAATAATGATGAAAGTGCCTTACGACTTTCTCAGGTAATCTGGGGAACCCTGCATGGCATTGCTAAACTATTGATTGATGGGATCTACACGCACACCAGTCAAGTTGAAGAAATGTGCGACTGTGCAGTTAACTTATTTACGAATAGCAATTAATCAGCTACCGACTTTTGAATCAAAGGAACCAACGATTCAGGTAAGCTAACACTTCCAGACAAAGCAAACTGATGTGCCTGTTCAGTCATTTTCCGCCATGTCTTTTGGATAATATTGATCCACTTTTCTTCCGTGTAGTCAGGATGTCTTTCTACAAATGGCAACATATAATATTCAATAAACACTAGGGCAGCTACATCTTCTACTAACATCGTATCTTCATTGGTTCGAATCGACTTTTTAGCAACAGCACACTTAACTCTACTGATAAATTCACCATCATATCCTGCCTCTTCAAGTAAAAGGCCAACAGTATCCGCATGGAAGGTATATAAGCTTGTACGCCATTGATGATAACCCTTTCGATTCATTGGATATTCTTTACGATCAGATTTCCATCGCTGGATATGTTGTGCACGAACTGAAATTTTCATCACATCATCGGCATCTGATTTATAACGTACAAGCATATTTGACATGCGATGTGAGTAGAGCAATTCTTTGGGCCAGATTTTACCATCGACGGTTACTTTATTGGGATCTTCGTTGTTTGCTTTATCGATTAGTTTTATGGCTTTGGTGAATAGTTGCTCGGATGATTTTAGCTGAGACATATAATAATTAGCTCCATTAGTTTTAAACGTTACTATTAGAGCATATATTATTACTATAATTCGCAACAGTTATTGAATTCAGATGCTACAAATATATACAAAAGTTACAATACATTATTAATTTTATATTTATTGACAGGTAACTATTTACGTTAAAGTGTACAACCTTGCGTCTGGCATGACTGAGAATAATAAAAACATTCAATCCTATAACAGGATGATCCTAGAATCCTCAGTTGACCGGCTCTGACTTATGGTTCATTACTTTCATTAAAGTCGACATAGTAATAAACAGCACGGCAATTGAAATGATCAATACA
>JAAGZM010000689.1 GCA_024206355.1 Gammaproteobacteria bacterium
ACTAATAGAAACATCTAATGCTGGCTCCCAAGCCGAAGTACTAGTCGACTCGAATCCATCAATAAAATTTGTAAAATTCCAAACATAATTGTTTGAATTATTGAGGGTATTAGTAATTATTGCCTTTTGAAAATCACAGCCACCATAACCTGCATTGCGTATATCATTTGTTAAAATAGACAGTGCCATACGCCCGTTTTCCTGTAGTTGAGCCAAACCTTCCTGAGAGCGAAAAGTGGCTTTATTTGCAATAAAAACGGTAATAATCCCCCCTATCAGCACAAGACTCAACACTAGAGCAATCATTATTTCTACTAAGGTCATACCTGAATAAAGGTTTCGTTTTATAACAAGCTGCCTCATATTTGGGTACTCAATGAAAATTCCACGGTATTAATAGTATTGATGTTCTCATTCCATTGAACAGTGATATTACAAACACCAGCAGGAGTACAGTTTATTGAACCATCACCGCCTGGCAAAGCCGTTAAATCACCAAACCAAGTTACCTGATCGTCCTTAGCAATAGTGCCGCTGGTAGTAGGAACTGGAGTTGCCATATCAATATTGTAATCTCCAGCAATAGCAACAACTCTGTTAGCTCTCATTGCATCTACTATTGAATAGGTAATAATGTTAGCCTGTGTTCGTAAGTAGGCATTGTTGTTATTTTTTATACTGGTTGCCTGTAAGGCTGCTATGCCTAATAGACCCATAGAAAAAATAAGTACTGATATCATCACTTCAATTAGAGTAAAGCCTTTATTTTTTCTATACGCGTTTATTTTCGGATGATGTATCATTTATTTCTCACTATGGGCATATTCCTGTATCAACAACAGTCTGGCCTG
>JAAGZM010000690.1 GCA_024206355.1 Gammaproteobacteria bacterium
ACAGACATAAGTAAGGACGTAAAAATGACACAATTTAATGGCTTGGGTATGTCTATGGCAACATTATCCAAATTATCAAAAGCCAAATCCAGGTCAATTTCGGCTGAAAATTTTACTGGTGAAGCAGGTAAAGGAGGCATGGCTACTGAAGGTACTGGTGCTATGCCGGGGCGTGATCTTGGCCAAGGATGGAAAATGTCACCATCGATAGAAATAGCACCAAAAGAAACGTTTGTTCTCGCTGATATTAAGACATGTGGTGCAATTCAGCAAATGTGGTTCGCTTCATTAGACGATGTAAAACTCAGAGATTTGATTATTCGAATTTATTGGGATGGTCAAGAGAATCCATCGGTTGAAGTGCCACTAGGTGATTTCTTTTGTTGTGGATTAAATAATTATACACATGTTGATTCATTACCAGTAAGTGTTAACCCTGGTCGCGCATTAAATTGTTTTTGGGAAATGCCTTATCAACAATCAGCACGCATTACGTTAGAAAACAGAGACCCTCTACAAAAAGCGACTGTGTATTATCAAATAAATTATACCGAAACTGAAGTTCCAGATGATTGCGCTTATTTTCATGCTCAGTTTCGTCGAACCAATCCAGTTCCATATAAAGGATTACATACTTTGCTTGATGGTATTGAAGGGCAAGGACAATACGTTGGCACCTATATGACATGGGGTGTTAACAATAACGGTTGGTGGGGCGAAGGTGAGATCAAGTTTTTCATCGATGACGATGGTGAATTCCCAACAATTTGTGGCACAGGTACCGAAGATTATTTTTTAGGCTCTCACAATTACGATATAGGTGTTGCCATTAAAGGTCGTGAAAGTGCCTATAGTACATATTCAACGGCATATGCTGGTGTCCCTGAAGTCCAACGTCCTGATGGCGTTTATAAATCACAACATCGATTTGGTATGTACCGCTGGCATATTCCTGACCCAATTAGATTCGAAAAATCGTTAAAAGTGAATATTCAAGCACTAGGTTGGCGTGATTTTGGTAATTGGGGCGGTGATGTAACTCAAAGAAAATATTTGCCACTGCAAGATGACGTATCTTCGGTATCTTTTTGGTATCAAACTTTACCAACAGTTAAATTTCCTGAGTTGTTACATAGAGATTTAATGGAGATTAACTAGTGCTAAAAAACATTAATCCACTATTAGGACCTCAACTTCTGAAAATATTGAGAGAAATGGGGCATGGTGATGAAATAGCCATTGTTGATGCTAATTACCCTGCTCAAAGTTCTAGTAGTTTATTAGTCAGAATCGAAGGTATGTCTGCAACTGATGTACTTAGTGCAGTGATATCGGTCTTACCTTTGGATCAATATGTTGAACAATCGGCTTTTTCAATGCAAGTTGTTGATGCACCTGACGAAGTACCAGAGGTTGTTACAGAGTTTCAGTTCATAGTAGAGCAGCATGAACCAAATACCAAATGGAAGGCTGTTGAACGGTTCACTTTTTACGAACAAGTTAAAAAGGCTTATGCCATTATCTCAACAGGTGAGAATCGTCTGTATGGAAATGTGATTTTGAAAAAAGGAGTCATAAACCCTTAGCTCGATTTATTTATGTTGCATAATTCTCTATCAGTCTAAACGACACTTATATGGGAATTTGATACAAACTTATTCAATACTTTAGAAGGTTATTATTATGGAAGAATCAAAATTTGTTTTGATTAATAAAGAAGACAATATTCTGGTCTGCTGCCAAACAGTGAAAACAGGTGAAACAGTAGTCATCAACAAAGAAAAATATCAAATTTCGTCGGATATGAACATAAACATAGAACATAAACATAGGACACCCATGAGTTAGAACTTCAAAAATGTAACTATTTACTGTCAAAGAGACGGGTGTCCTATCATTTCTGTTGATAGTTACATAGCTGACAATATGTTTAGAAGCCGTAATCCATTATTTCAAAATAG
>JAAGZM010000691.1 GCA_024206355.1 Gammaproteobacteria bacterium
TTAATTTTTGAACGGTGCTCAAACTGATTAAATTCATCTAAATCTAAAGCATCTAAATCTGCTCGTAGGCCAACAACTCTATCTGAGTTACCTTTTTTAATGACACCAACAATTCCCGTGTCCGCGATCTTTTCATGAATTTCAATACCATATTCTTTTAATATTGAACCCACTAACTTAGCCGTCTCGAATTCTTCATAGGCTGTTTCAGGATGCTGATGAATAGCATGACGCCATTGCCGCATTTTTGTTGCTAAATCACTAAAGTTTAATAGATTCATTTATATCTTTACCTTGTTATTTTTTATTTTTGCTTTAAATATATTTGCTCAAAATTTTATCGATACCCAATAGTGAAATAATTCTTACTAAGACTTGTTCCATCATATCATGATCAGCATCAACAATATGTTTAGCTTTTCTATCTTTCCATGATAATGTTTGCACAAGACTAGCAGCGACAACAGATGGTTCATTTAAATTATTAACAGGAATCTCTGTAACTCCACCACGAATACTGGTGCTTACTGGACAACAAATTAATAACCCTGTCTGACGGTTATAAGATTGAGAAGACAATACTAATGCAGATCTATATTTACCAATTACTTTACCATTAGTCGGTTCAAAATCAAGCCAGATAATTTCATTTCGTTCAGGAATATAAGTAGTCATTAATTACCCTTTTCCTCATCAGAAACATTGGAAAGTTCATCAGCGTGGGAAGTTTCTGGTGTTAGCCCTTCTAACAATTTGTCTTCAGTAAAAGGTAGTTTATGGCAGGTTATTTAAATGGTAGATTACTTAAATGCCTGTAATCCATTGCACGCCAATAAATACCGTCAATGGCATTCCCGGAAAATAACGTTCATCGGTAAAAATAGTGTAGTCAGCTCGCTCTGCATATCTTGTATCGGCTAGGTTATTGATTCGTGCAAAAGCTTTCCAGTTTTGACCTATCCGCCAATTTGCTCGAAAATTAAAGAGTTTATGTCCATCGTATTGATGTAAGTTCTCTGCATCCATAAAATAAGAGCCTTGATATAGCCATTCTAATTCAACACTAATGTCTGAAGTCATATCCCATCTCAACTGCACGGAACCAAAATGACGAGGTGCTGTATCAACATCGTTACCTTGGATATTTACGCCACTTAGGATCTGTTGATGAGCATATTGATGTTTTGCCATTGAAGTATTTACTGATAAACGAAAGTTTTCATTAATCGCATAATCAATTTTTGCTTCAATACCCTGATGATCTGTCTCGCCATTACTTAGGTTAAAATAATTTGAATCACGATAAATTACATTACTCTTCTTCATTTGGTAAGCCGTAATTTCATAGGCTAAACTGCTATCTGAATGTCTCAAGCCAAGCTCATAGCTATCAATCTCTTCAGCGTCTAAGTCCGTAATTATTTGATGCTGTTGTAAACGGTAAAGCTCTGTTGCTTGCGGTGTTCTAAAGCCATTAGCAATATTTAAAAATAATAATGAATTATCATTGAGCTGATAACTTAAACCTAACTTAGGTGACCAGTGGTTAAATGAATCGTTACTGTCTGCTGGGCGACTATACCGACAGCCTCCAAAGCCACATTCAGTGCCATCTTCACGAGTACGACCATCTAACATTTGATTGTCGTAATCATAGTTCATCTGTTCATAGCGAATGCCTGCTGTTAATTTCAAACTATCGGCAAATTGCCAATCTAGATGAACAAAAGGAGCTACCATTGAAGCGTCAACTTCATAGTCGTAATGTTTGCCTTCTGGAATTGTTGCCTGTAAAAATGCTGATCCATCAGTTGGATTAGCCTGAGTTTGCATTAAATATCCTTGGCTAATTTCACCGTCGAGACCTATTGAAAGTTTTAAAGTATCATTCACTTCTGAGTAATATGCCGATTGAAAACCAATACTTTCTTGGCCATTTTCTTCTAAGGGTTTGCCTGGTAAAAAATGCTGCATAAAAGCCATTTCTGTCACTCTTAGATAAGGAGTCATCAACCAGTGGACGTTATTTTCAAGCTGATATTCAAAGCGTGACCAAGCTCTAAATGCAGAAGCATTGCGATAGGCTTCTGGATTAAAATTAGAACGAGCAATTTGACTATCTTTATAACTATCTAAACCTTCGATAAAGCCAGCAGTCTCTTGCTCCAAATTAGTAATGGTTACACCTGAATTAACGATTAGCTTATTGTTAGAAAACAAGTGCCTAGCTGAAAATTTCTGCTGAGCAAAACCAGCGTCATCTCGATAGCCACCATCGTGATCGACAGTTAGTGCCAAGTTATAACCTTGTTGCTTGTTGCTATCACCAGCTTGTACTTTAAGACGAGTATAGTCATACGAACCAAATTCTAAACCGAGACGAGTTTGTGCTGTTCCAGGTACTTCTGGTGTAAAAACATTAACGATGCCGTGCAGCGCATTAGAGCCATAAAAAGCAGTGCCTGGCCCTCGGATAACTTCAATACTTCTCGCCTGTTCGGTATGTGCTTCAAAGAGTTCATTAAGATTACAAAAACCAGCTGCTCGCAAAGGGATATTATCTTCAGCCATTAAAAATGCACCACAGGCTCCAGCGCCTGTCAGTACGGGAGAACGAATTGCCGTGAGTGATTCTTGTCCGTTACCACGCTGTAAATTAACACCAGGGGAGCGAACTAATAATTCTTGAATATGATTATGTGCAACCGATTGAATTTCATTGGATGTAAACTTGTCGATATTGCTTGAAACTGTTAATGCCTCGACAGCTTCGCGAGAAGCAGTGATTACAATTGTTTCCGTTTCTTCAGATTGAGCTGCAGCTAGGTGATAATTAGTAGTTGCACATAACAAGAAAGCAACTACTGATCTGCTAATACTTATTAGCATCTTTTCACTCTTTAGGTTGATGGGGTTTTGAAGGCCCCTGTTCTTTTTCATAAGTAAGCCAAGCCCACTCAATGAGATAAACGTGAATAGCCTCTACTTCCTCAGCAGACAGTAATTCACTATAGTTACCCATACCTTTATCAGCTCGAATACCTTTTAGTAAAATATCGTTAAACTCACCATGAGTTTGTTCTTTTAATAGTCGTAGATCAGGAATACCAGCTCCTCGACCATCCATCGTGGCATGACATTTTGCACAATTTCGGGTAAATAAATCACTCCCGATTTCAATCTGTTCAGCTGTACCTCTTCGTAGTGCCGATGGCATTGGAAAAGATTCATCCTCATAGACTATTTCTTTCGGTAAAGGTACTTCAACTCCACCTAACTTAAAGGTAATGATTCGACCTTTGTTACCATATTTATAGGCAGCTGAACCGGGAGGAAAACTTTGACCACCACCGCCACCTAATGCTGCCATGATCGTCACATATTGCTCGCCATCAATGGAGTATGTCATCGGTGCAGCCATCATGCTCGAACCTACCTGAAGTGATAAAAGCTTCTCACCTGTTTCAGAATTCAGCGCAGTAAATTCTCCCGAACCTTTGCCTTGAAAAACAAGACCACCGGCAGATGTCATCACACCACCACCATTCCAAAAAGCAAAGTCAGTACCTACCCATTGATCCGATGTTTCAAGTTGCCAAGCCACTTCTTGTTTGACCGGATCCCAAGCTTTTAGAAA
>JAAGZM010000692.1 GCA_024206355.1 Gammaproteobacteria bacterium
GGCATGAACATAATACAGGCTTTAGTACGGAACATGAGAACCAGCCAATCTAAAATGGCATCAGCATGAGTTGATTCTCCGATCATGTCTTGCCAACTTGTTGAGTGCTTGCTTGGTGGTAGGTATTTTGCCATAATGTTGACAGCTTAATATCCTATCATCAGTGATATAGGCAACTTCAGTAGATATTTTATGGGTATCCAAACCAATGAAATTTAGTGTATCTTTGTTCATGCTAGCCACCAAGTTTATATTGTTTTACACATATAGTATGGCACTGGCTTTGCTAACCCACGAATCGCTGGAGGCTAGCACCCCAGGGAATCATTATGTCTATATTGAGTGAGCATGTTTAAAGGACACAAGAATTGGTCTTGGCTATTAATCAACTTTATTTTGTACACACTTAGTGCTGTAATTGCCTTAATAGCCGGTTGCTATTCCGGGTCAAACTGCATAATTGAAAACAACACTACATTATTGGATATAGTTCTAGCTCCGTTAGTACTCGTAACTTGTTGGGTATTTACTTGGGGCTTGGTGTGCACAACATTCGGACTTGTACATGTTGACAAAGATAATTTAATGGGAGTAACGGCCTGGTTATCTTATGTAGCAGCAATAATTTGTGGTTCAATATTTCCAATCATGTTGGTTGGTGGATAACGGAGTAGAAACAATATAACAAGGCCAATTAACACGGATATTTTGCTACGGAGTGCTCTGCAAAACCCCGGTTATTGGCAACGTTATGGATCTCTGAAGCTATGAAAGGTTGCCAATTTAGAAACGGCACACAATCGGACAAAATATGGCTTTATGAATTGTACTGTAAAACTATGAAGCCTTGTATTGAAGCAACCTGCTAGCTAGAGTAAGGTATATGAAACTTATTATAAAGTTATTGTTAGTTGTCGGATGCAGTTTCTATGTTACTGCGTGCTTTGGCCCACCAGCAAAGACAGAATATTACGAAGAGACTGTTGGTCCCAATGTTTCAGGTTGTTTTAATCAAAACTCCGCGGTAATGGACGAACAAAACTGCGTCGATTTTAGGGTCGGTGATGTGGTGGTTGAGCTTATGCCGAGAGGTACTAAGGCTTATTATCAAGACCCTGAAAAAAGTCCGTACAAATTACCGGCCTTGGTTTGTAGCGTGCAAAGGGGTGCCGGTTTTGATTTTGTAAAAAATTTCAGAGTCGATAAGATGGTAGTGACTACCAATACAGATAAAACTTTCTCAGATTTCAAAATGGGCTTCGTCAATTACAGTGAAAACTGTAAATACATAGCCCTGACTCCTAGGGTTGATATCAATGTGCAAGAAGAAACTGAAATTCACGTCAAGATGTTGGTAACGGTGTTATCGCCTGAAGTAATTACCAAGGAAATGAATTTTGTGTTTGAGGGTAAATCCAAGTGGTACCTACCTTTCTATGGGCCATAACAGAATATAGCTGTGAAAGTCTGCGCGTCTTTATCATATTGCTGAACAGCCAGATCAGTTTACTCGATACTTAATATATAGAAAATATCTTTTTTGAACTGGGTTACTGTAAGTGAATTTTGTGTGACAATACCGATGTTCGGTATGATAGAAAGTCTAAATCTTGGGACTACTTCAGGTGTAAACGCCACTTCAAACCCGCAGGTATTTGCCGGATATTAAAAATATCAGTTTATTAGTGATCCCCAAAATAATCTTTTCAGATTTTATAAATCCAACTATCTCAATAAATAATTAGAAACAAACTCTATTTATCCTAGAATCCTCAATTGGACACCTTTAGTGTGAGTAGTTGCTATTTTTGTAAGAAAGAAATATCTGCAATAATAATAAATAAATTACGAAGTTGATTCAGTAGTGCAAGACGGTTCTGACGAAGTTTTTCATCATCAGTCATGACCATAACCGTATCAAAGAAATTGTCAATTGCAGGTTTCAGTACAACGAGCAATAAAAAGGCTTCACTGTATTGTTGTTGCTGACATAGAGATCCTACTTTGGGTTTAATTTCTTCTATTTTATCGAAGAGAGCTTGCTCGGCGGTTTCTGATAATACTGATTTATCAACAGATTCAATATTATAGTTAGCTGCACTTTTATTTAAAATATTTGCAACTCTTTTATTTGACTCCGCAAGTGATTTTGCTTCTTGCATATCATTGAATGTTTGCACGGCATGAATTCTGGCAGCAATATCTAGGGGGGTAGATAATGTTAAAGCTTGTACAGATTGTATAACTGTATTGTGAATACCTTGATCAAGATACATAGCTTTTAGACGTGCTGCAAAAAAGTCACTTAGCTGTTTATTGCATTCACTATCGATATCTAGTTTTAAGTTAGAAAAACCTTTTAGTGAAAGGCTGATTAGATGATCAATGTCTAAAGGTAGTTCTTTTTCTATTAGAATTCGAAGTATACCTAGAGCTGCTCTTCTTAGTGCAAAAGGGTCTTTATTTCCTGTTGGTATCTGTTTTATAGCAAAGATCCCAGTTAAAGTGTCAAGGCGATCGGCAAGAGCTAAACAGATTCCTGTGTCTGTAGAAGGTAGTTTATCGCCTGCAAAACGAGGCATATAGATTTCATCCATTGCGGATGAAACTTCGAAATTTTCTCCATCATTAATTGCATAATATCTTCCCATGATCCCTTGTAATGAAGGGAATTCGCTAACCATATTCGTTACAAGGTCACTTTTACAAATAGTAGCAGCACGCTCTACATTTTTTACTTCAATTAATAATAAGGATGCAATTTCTTTGGCTAATGATTGTATTCTTTGTGTTTTTTCAAAGATCGAACCTAATTTGTTTTGAAACACAACCTCCTTGAGTTTATTGGCTTGTTCGGTTAGTAAGTGCTTACAATCTTGTTCATAAAAGAATTTTGCATCAGCCAATCTTGGACGGATTACTTTTTCATTTCCGGCAATAACAGCCTTAGGGTTAAAGCTTTGAATATTGGAAATGGTTATAAATTTAGCCATCAACTGTTCATTATTGTCTTTAAGGTGAAAATATTTTTGATTGGTAGACATCGTTGAGATAAGCGCTTCTTGAGGTACCGAAAGAAATTCTTTTTCAAAGTTTCCAGCAAGAGCGACAGGCCACTCTACAAGTGCAGAGACTTCTTTTAATAAAGAAGGCTCTATTACAGCAGTTGCATTTAATTCTTCAGCGAGTTTGTTAACTTGCTGAGTGATTAAGTCTTTGCGTTTTTGAATATCAGCAATGACATAATGGTTTTCTAGTAACTCTAAATATTCATTCGCTGTAGAGAGAGTTAGATCGCCTTCGGCAAGGAAACGGTGTCCGTGAGTAATATTGGACGATTTACAACTAAAAATTGTGCAAGGAACAATCTGATCACCTAACATCAGCAACAGCCATTTTACAGGTCGGATAAAATTGTGATCATAATCACCCCAGCGCATGGGTTTAGCAATAGGTAGTTTATTTAAAGCAGTTTGAACAAGCTCAGGTATAAGTTGTTCAGCAGTTTTCCCCTGTTCTTTGAATTGAAAAGAGAGTCGATCACCTTTATTCGTTTCAACCTGTTCGAGTTGTTCAATGCTAACGCCGCAAGATTTAGCAAAACCAGTCGCTGCAGGAGTTGGGTTTCCTTCCGGATCAAAAGCTGCAATAACAGCAGGCCCTTGTCGTTCAATCGTTTTGTCAGGCTGTGCAACAGAAAGTTGTTTAATAATAACAGCAAGTCTTCGAGGTGTTGCATAGAAAGAGCATTCTTGGTGCTCTAGATTCGCGTCATCAATTAGGTTAACTAAATTATCATGAAAAGCTTTCGCTAATGTTTCGAGTGAAAGTGGAGGTAGCTCCTCAGTTCCTAACTCAACAATAAAATCTTTAGTGTTAGACATTACTTTATTCCCTCGTTAGTTTTATCCAAGGTCTGGCACATGGGAAACCCGAGGTTTTGGCGTGCTTCATAGTACGATCCAGCAACGGCACGTGAAAGGGTACGAACACGTAAAATAAAACGTTGTCTTTCTGTAACTGAAATAGCGTGTCTGGCATCTAGTAAATTAAAAGTGTGTGAAGCTTTAAGTGCCATTTCATAAGCAGGAAGAGGCAAGCCTTTATCGATTAAAGTTTTACTTTCTTTTTCGCAATAATCAAAATATTTAAAAAGATAATCTACATTGGCATGTTCAAAATTATAAGTCGACATTTCAACTTCATTTTGATGGAAGACGTCTCCATAGGTGACAACGCCCTGGGGACCTTTAGTCCAAACTAAATCATAAATACTATCAACATTTTGTAGGTACATGGCAATACGTTCTAGACCGTATGTTATTTCTCCGGTTACAGGTTTGCATTCTAATCCGCCAACTTGCTGAAAATAAGTGAATTGAGTCACTTCCATTCCATTGAGCCAAACTTCCCAACCAAGTCCCCAGGCACCGAGTGTAGGGGATTCCCAGTTATCTTCAACAAAACGAATATCGTGTTCGATTAGGTTTAAGCCCATACGTTCAAGCGACTGAAGGTAAAGATCTTGGATATTGTCAGGTGACGGTTTTAAAACAACTTGAAATTGATAGTAGTGTTGTAACCTGTTTGGATTTTCACCATAGCGACCATCAGTTGGTCGTCGACATGGTTGTACATAAGCAGAATTCCATGGTTCTGGTCCAATAGAGCGTAAGAAAGTTGCCGGATGAAAAGTCCCGGCGCCTACTTCTAAATCTAAGGGTTGAATAAGAACACAGCCGTGATCAGCCCAATACTCTTGAAGGCAAAGTATTAGCTCCTGAAAGGTTTGTGGCTTACTGTCTTCTATTTGCATCGCGTCTTTCCTGTCAACTCATCGCAAAGCTGCAAATTATACATTGAAGTGTTCAGCAACGACAGAGATCTAATATCCTTAGGTGCAATAAACGCGTAAAAGTAAACAAAAATGTTATTTTTAATGAAAAATAGTGATTTTGAATAAACAATAGATACAAGGGTTGATGGTATGACAAGTAAAAAAGCACTTGCATTTATAGAGGTACAAAAAGAGTTTGGTTTCTTTAGCCTAGAATCCGTGCAATCAAATGTGTAGGCAAACTCACTCAATGGGTGAATACTAATCCTTCTGTAAGTTGCTGTTTTGAAATAAATAACCATAAGTCAGAGCCGGTCAACTGAGGATTCTAGGTTTA
>JAAGZM010000693.1 GCA_024206355.1 Gammaproteobacteria bacterium
ATGGTTTTGAACCTGTCCATGAATTACCAGCTTCAAGACTTGATACACGTCCAATCAAACCTAAAAAACCAAAGAAGCCTAAGCCTGGTCACAGAGACGGTCAGCGCTCTGGTGAAAATGCTCGTGGTCATAAACCAAAAGGGAAGAATACAAGACATCGAAGTTCACCCTATAAAGGTGCTGGCAACTCTAATCGCAGTGGTAATCGGAATTCTCGCTAACAAACATCCTAGAAATTCTAGCAATCTATTTTGCATTTTACCGATAAGAGATGTCACCTATAGATTAATATAGCTTTAAATTATTGGAACTAAATAGTTACATTTTTGTCAAAAAATGCATGTATGATTTTGATAAAATTGAAAACTATGTACCTGCAAAGAACACTACAAACTATACATTTTTTGCTCTCTGCATCCTAGTAAGTTTTAGTATTCATTTGCTCATATCGATTTTTATCAGGGATAGCACTTTTTCTTGTTTTAATTGTTATAAAGTCTCTGAGGCAAAAACAAAATCATTAAGTATTCAATTATATAAAGAGCCAGCATTTATACCTCCAGTTGAAATCGTTGAGGATTTTATTGAACAAAAATCAGAACCTTTGAGAGAAATTATTAAAAGTAATGAATCTCCACTAATTCAACCGAAACCCATCATAGTCGAATCAATTCTGCCTTTATCCAACATCAAAAAAATAAATTACGCCACCCTTAGCTCTTCAATAGAGAATGTGATCTATGAAGACAGTCAAAAACACAAAAAGGCCTTGCAAGAAAACTGTGAGGATATTAAAAGAAACACTAAAAATTCAGATTGTGTACCCATAATCGAGAGGCTGGGTTACAAGACTGATGATCCGCACAATCTTGCCAAGATCTTTAGTCGCCTTTCTAATCAATCCTCAAATAAACAACAAGATAGAATTATCGCCCAATTAATCTCCAAGCAAGACACAATACTATCCATAATAGAGAATGAAAACCTTGATGAAGATACTAGAGCAATATTTAATGATGAATTGGCTTTTCTAAGAGGCGAAGTTCAATATCAGGACTGTGATGGAAATTTAACCTCCGGAAATTGTGCTGGTGAAATCGACTTGTTTAAAACAACAAGTTTGTTATTAGCATTATTTGAAAAAATAATTATTGATTAATTTTTATATAAAAACACCACATCTTTTTCAATTATTTCTAACCGCCAATTTAATTTTTTCGCTAACCATTCAAATGTTTTAATCGAATAAAATCGAATATGAGTCAAATCATTTTTATAATGCCAATTGCCAAATCTTTGTTGATCGATAACTCGTTTGGTCATAATGGCTAATATTGCATTTGGCTTTAATAAGCTATCAAGTTGTTGAAGTAAACTCGCTGCATCAGCAATATGCTCAATTACTTCTGTCATAATAACAAAGTCATATTTTCGATTTAAAAGCTCAGGACGATTGAAATAATATAGATCATAATTCTCAATTCTTATATTTAACTCTTCCCCCATTTTGCTAATTGTTGGACCGGGACCACAACCAAAATCTAGACCAATTGCATTGTTAGAAATTTTTTCTTTTAGTGGATCAAATGCTCTTGCTAAAAATTTTCTATAGCCTTCATCATTTGAATTATTTTCATGCAA
>JAAGZM010000694.1 GCA_024206355.1 Gammaproteobacteria bacterium
AGGTCTTGGGATCTAAATATTTGTTTAGCCATTTTCATTTCCTCATTTTATAAAATAATAAAGCCCACTTGCGGTACGCCAGAGAAGCTTACTTGTATTACGTTTTCATCCGTAAAATGTTCAACTTTAGGATCACAAAGACTAAAGTGTTTTGATTCGATAGAATCATAATTTATGTCAATATCAATATTTCCGTATGAGTTAGGCATAATGCCGCCAGATGATAGAACGTCCTTATTGTTAGTGCTTCTATGCCCTGTGCTATGGTCGCCTAGCTCACCATGAACCCAAGAATCAACAGTTTCATCAAACACTATGTAGTTAGCGCCATGCATGAAAGCCATTCGCTTTGATTGAGTATCCCACTGGTTAGAAGAGTTTATTTTTACCATGCCTACAGAAACATAATTGTAATTTTCTCCATCCATAACGACAGATAAAGTGTGCCCCGTTATATCTTTGGTATCTAAAATGTAAACCCTAGCAGCAAACTCTTCGGTGTAAGCTGCCTCAATAGACTCTTCATTAATGAATGGCACTTTTACTCTGTCTGGCCTGCGTACATCATCAAAACCATACTCACCTGATGGCAATACAGCCCAAGCCTGACCAGCTTCACCGCCTGTAAACTCAAAGTTATCGCCCTTTTCACCCTTTGCGCCTTGTGCGCCTTGAGTTGCTATTTGTACAACTTCAACAGCCTTTCTCTCAATTACCGTCTGGCCGTCATCAGTTGTTATCGTGGTTATAGTGTTTATATCAGTCATGAGCGCCAACCACTTTTACTTTAATCCTGTAAATGTAATTAACCTCGCCTGTTGAGTTGGTATGCTTAACAAGGTAGTCAAGGTTAATCTCGCCGCCTTTAGTAACCTTGCCAGC
>JAAGZM010000695.1 GCA_024206355.1 Gammaproteobacteria bacterium
ACCTTGTCCATGATCACGGTCGAGTATCCCTGTTTACCATCAACATGAAGAACGGTGACACGTTCTGTCGTACCCGCTGCGTAGATCACGTTCTCCCGACCGATGTTTTCTACAAAGGCATGGTATAACAATGTGTTCATATCTCCTCCCATCGTGTGAGCAGGATGTTTAGTAACTTCCCTTCGGAGTCTGCGCGAGTACTTAATGATAGGGTGTCCTTATGAACATGTACCCAATACATCTCGTTTTCAGATGTTAGGGCTACAAGCATAAAATATTGTGTGCCGTGAGCGAACAAACGCGTTTCGGGTCCGAGGTTAAGGACCACTTGGTGCTTGAGGGCTTGGAGTTTGAGTCTGTTCATAACAAGTCCTCGTTTAAGGGAATGAGGATCTGGGTGTAGTCGTTCTCACTGTCCTGTTTGGATAGTCTTTTTATTGTAGCTGAGGTGACATCCGGGACTACATCCGGACTTGTTGTCGAGTGATAGTAAAACAAACCGTCGCGCTTATAGTATGCAAGGGCAGCATCAAAGGTCGTGAGATAGATAGCATAGACC
>JAAGZM010000696.1 GCA_024206355.1 Gammaproteobacteria bacterium
GGCCCTATTGAAATTGGTACTAATATAAAAGTTGCTGCAAACATTAAAGCTGTAAGCATTAACTTTAAAGCCTCTCCCTTGTAAAACGAGCCTGCGATATTTTTCGCTGCTCTTGCGCCACCATATCGGTAAGCGTAGATGACAAACACTAAGTTTGGCACCAAACAAATTAATCCTCCAATAAAAGCTGAATAACTTGCCTTAAAATCTATTACCAAAAACCCCAGAGTACTTAATATCGCAAGAATTACTTGAACACTAAGTAATCGATTAGCAAAATTTCGACCTTGATCTGTCAATTTATGCGCCATCAATACCCTCCAAAAAAGCTCGGGTCTTATTAGTCGCGCGAATTATAGAGACATAGCCCTCATGAATCAAGGGAATGTAGCTGTCAAACAGATTATTTTTCCAATTGATACTGATCATGATCAACTTTTTTTAATAACCCTATATTAGCAACCACTAATCTTTTGAGTGTTTTTTGTTACTAATATTCAGTAGGAGGGCCCATTTTTCCTAAAATACCATCAAGTTCATCGAGACTGGAATACTGTATAACCAGTTTTCCTCTGCCTTTTTGGTTATATTGGATTTGTACAGCCGAACCAATATGTTCCGACATAGTTTGCTCTAAACGCTGCACATCTCTGCTTTTTTCTTGTTTTTCTTTCACGGGAACAGGGTTAAGTAGTTTTCTAACTAAAACTTCAGTTTCACGAACACTTAAACTCTTCTCTGCTACTTGTCTCGCAGCCATACTTTGCTCATCTTCAGATAAAGACAATAAGGCACGCGCATGACCCATTTCAATGTCACCACGTTCAAGCAGTGTTCTGGTATCTTCATTCAAACTCAAAAGACGTATTAAGTTTGTTACTGTTGTTCTTGATTTGCCTACGGCATCAGCAACTTCTTGATGCGTTAGCTCGAATTCCTGCATTAGTCGCTGTAAGGCCATTGCTTCATCGATAGCGTTTAAATCTTCTCGTTGAATATTCTCGATCAGCGACATTGCAATTGCCGCTTCATCTGGAACATCTTTAATTATGGCAGGAACATCTGCTAGGCCAGCACGTTGCGCAGCTCGCCACCGCCGCTCACCAGCAATAATCTCATAGCTGCTTTTTCCTAATGGGCGTACGACAACTGGCTGAATGATCCCTTGAGCTCGAATAGAATCGGCTAATTCTTCTAACGCCTCATCCCCCATATCTTTACGAGGTTGATATTTTCCTGGTTGTAAAAACTCCACAGGTATTGTTTTTAGGTCACTATCTTGCTCGTAGGTTATCGTCTCATCTACCGTATCAACCGTAGCCGATTTTTCATTAGCAATGGCTTTACTTGCTAATAATGCATCCAAACCTCTTTTCAAACCTGTTTTACGCTTTACCATAAATCTTTAATCCTCTATTATTCTGCTGTTTGTTTTCTAACAAATTCACGACTAATCATTTCATCGGCTAGTGCGATGTACGCCTGAGCACCTCTTGAACGAATGTCATGATACATGACCGGCAAACCATAACTTGGTGCTTCAGCCAATCGAACATTCCTTGGTACTATGGTTTTAAAAACTTGATCACCAAAATGCTCTTCTAATTCAAGCGAAACATCAATCGCTAAGCGGTTTCTTCCATCAAACATTGTTCTTAATAAACCTTCAATTTCAAGATCCGGATTTATCGACTCTTTTATTTGATCAACTGTTCCCATTAATGCGGATAGTCCTTCAAGTGCATAGTATTCACATTGCATAGGGATCAACACAGAATCTGCAGCAGCAAGACTATTTAGCGATAACATATTTAATGAAGGAGGGCAGTCAATAAAAATAAAATCATAATCGTCTTTTATTTTTTCAATGGCTGTTGCTAATCGATATTCACGATCGTCGTAACTAAGTAAATGCACCTCTGCAGCGGTGAGCTCACCATTAGCAGGAATAACATCAAATCCGGCCTGCTCAGCATCGATGGCCATTTCACTGATCCCTTTTTCATCTAATAAAATATCATAAACCGATTCTTCTAAATCATTTTTATCAACTCCGGCACCCATGGTTGTATTTCCTTGGGGATCCATGTCGATCAATAGAACTTTTTGATTTGCAGCCCCGAGTGACGCACAGAGATTGATCGCTGTAGTGGTTTTCCCCACGCCGCCTTTCTGGTTAGCAATTGCTATAACTCTTGCCACTTAAACCTCTTTACTTATATTTGCTTGTTTAACATTAATGTTTTTTATATTAACTTTCTTATATTAACCAAGTGCCGCTGTTCTTCTAATTTTGGCACTTTAAGTTCAATTACTTTTTCGATTTGCCATTGTTCTGGCAAAGGCTGTTGTTCTGGCTCTGGATAAACACCTTTCATAGCCTGCATCAATCCGTTATTACTCACCAAGTGCTCTGTCATTCCAACCATTTGCTTAAGCGAAGTAAATGCTCTTGAAATCACACTATCAAATAATTCATCAGGCTGGAAAGATTCTACTCTGTGTTGTATTGGGAAAATATTTTCAATACCAAGACTCATCTTCACTTGATTCATAAAGCGTACCTTTTTACCATTACTGTCCATCAAGGTAAATATTCTTTTTGGAAATATTATCGCCAATGGTATGCCAGGTATGCCCGGGCCTGTTCCTACATCGATAACCTTGTTTCCTAGTAAGTAAGCACTCACCGACAAACTATCTAACAAGTGCCTGACGATCATCATTTCTGGATCTCTTATTGCTGTGAGATTAAAAGCTTTATTCCATTTAACAAGCAAAGCTATATAATTTAATAATAATTGCTTTTGATTGCCATTAACCGACAACTCCAACTCTGCCAAGCCTTCGTCTAATAACTTGCTAGATGATTTAGGCAGATTTTCTATCATTATTGGCCTGTTGTTTTGCTAGTTTTTCTTTCTTTTTCATATACACCAAAAGTAAAGATATGGCAGCGGGAGTTACACCAGAAATTCTTCCTGCCTGACCCAAACTCTTTGGTTGTATATCATTTAATTTTTGCATAACTTCAGATGATAGCCCTTTGACTAATGAAAAATCTAGCCCGTCTGGTAATATTAGCTTTTCATTACGTTGGTGCTTTGCAATTTCATCTTGCTGTCTGCTGATATAACCTGCGTATTTTATTTGCACCTCTACCTGATCAGCAACCTCTCGATCCTTAGTTCCATCCTCAATGCCCTCAAGCCCTGATAATATGTCATAGGTCAATTCTGGTCGTCGTAATAGTTCTGTTAATCGGTATTCTCTAGAAAGAGGGTTGTCCATATAAATTTCTAGCGATTTTGCTTGATCAGTTTTTGGGTGAATAACAGTTTCAGCCATCCTTTTTAATTCGCTATCAATAGAGCTTGTCTTTTCTTTGAACCTTTGCCAACGTTGCTCGGTAATTAAACCAAGTTCTTTTGCTTTTTGTGTTAATCGCAAGTCAGCATTATCTTCTCGCAGTAACAATCGATATTCAGCACGACTGGTAAACATTCTATAAGGTTCTTTTGTACCTTGGGTGATCAGATCATCAATCAAAACGCCAATATAAGCTTCGTCTCTACGCGGACACCAGCTAGGTAAATTATCAACTTTTAGTGAAGCGTTTAATCCTGCAATTAGTCCTTGCGCTGCTGCCTCTTCGTAACCTGTGGTTCCGTTAATTTGACCTGCAAAAAACAACCCCTCAACAAACCGCGTTTCTAATCCACTGGTTAAATCACGAGGATCGAAAAAATCATATTCTATTGCGTAACCTGGTCGAACAATATGTGCGTTCTCAAATCCTATAATTGAACGAACAAACTGCTGTTGTACGTCATAGGGTAGACTTGTTGAAATACCATTAGGGTAAACTTCGTTGACCTGCAAACCCTCTGGCTCGACAAATATTTGGTGTGAATTTCGATCGGCAAATCGCACAACTTTATCTTCTATCGACGGACAATATCTTGGTCCAACTCCTTCAATTTGCCCGCTGTACATTGGACTTCGATGAAGTGATTCTCTGATTATTTGATGAGTCTCTTCGGTGGTATAGGTAACATGGCAAGAAACTTGTTTTGGATGAACAGGTTCTCTGGTCATAAATGAAAATGCTGGCACCGGTGAATCACCTGGTTGCTCTAACATTTTGCTGAAATCTAAGCTTCTTGCATCGAGACGAGGAGGTGTTCCTGTCTTAAGTCTGTCGACTCGAAACGGCAATGCACGTAATGTCTTGGCCAACGCTATTGATGGCGGATCACCTACTCGACCACCTTGCTCTGTAGATTCGCCCACATGGATAATTCCACCTAGGAAAGTTCCTACAGTAAGTACAACTGTCGTTGTTTCAAAAGTTAGA
>JAAGZM010000085.1 GCA_024206355.1 Gammaproteobacteria bacterium
CTAATAGTTACTATCCTATACTAACCTATCCTATACTAATAGTTACTATCCTATACTAATAGTTACTATCCTATCCTATCCTATCCTATCCTATACTAATAGTTGCTATCCTATACTATCCTATACTATCCTATACTATACTATCCTATACTATACTATCCTATACTATCCTATACTATCCTATCCTATCCTATACTATCCTATCCTATACTAATAGTTACTATCCTATACTAATAGTTACTATCCTATACTAATAGTTACTATCCTATACTAATACTATCCTATACTAATACTATCCTATACTAATACTATCCTATCCTATACTAATACTATCCTATACTAATACTATCCTATCCTATCCTATCCTATACTATCCTATACTATCCTATCCTATACTGTCCTATACTATACTAATAGTTACTATCCTATACTAATAGTTACTATCCTATCCTATCCTATACTAATAGTTACTATCCTATACTAATAGTTACTATCCTATACTAATAGTTACTATCCTATCCTATCCTATACTATCCTATACTAATACTATCCTATACTAATAGTTACTATCCTATACTAATACTATCCTATACTATCCTATACTAATACTATCCTATACTATCCTATACTAATACTATCCTATACTATCCTATACTAATAGTTACTATCCTATACTAATACTATCCTATACTAATACTATCCTA
>JAAGZM010000086.1 GCA_024206355.1 Gammaproteobacteria bacterium
GTTAAGTACAGGAATAATGCGGGCTTTAGAAAAACGTCCAGTTGGCGTTGAAACTATCGAAGAAGCTATCACACGAATAAAATCGAACCTAAGAGCAACAGGTGAGCGTGAATTACCAGCTCAGCAACTAGGTGAGATGGTCATGCAGGAATTGAGGAAATTGGATGATGTAGCTTATGTTCGATTTGCTTCTGTTTATCGTCGATTTGAAGATGTAAAAGAATTTCGTACAGCGATTGATAGTTTAGAAGAAGATGATTCATCCGATTAATTTTGCAGGAATCAATTTTTGATACACATGGATAAAACTTATGGATATGGAAGCGATTGATCAACGATTCATGCGTCGAGCTATAGAGCTTGCACATAGGGGATTATTTTCAACGGATCCTAATCCACGTGTCGGCTGTGTTCTTGTTAAAGACAATGAAATTATTGCAGAAGGTTGGCATGAGAAAGCCGGTGAAAAGCATGCAGAAATAATGGCCTTGGAAAATAGTGTTACATCAGTGGTAGGCGCTACCTGTTATGTAACACTTGAACCCTGTAGTCACCACGGAAGGACATCCCCTTGCAGCGATGCACTAATAAAAGCTGGTATCAGCAGAGTTGTTGTAGCAATGAAAGATCCTAACCCCCTGGTTTCGGGGGATGGTCTTACAAGGCTTAAGAATTCTAACATTGATGTGTCTGTTGGTTTAATGGAATCTGAATCAAGTGCGTTGAATCCTGGTTTTATTAAAAGAATGCAAACGGGCTTACCTTGGGTAACTTGTAAGCTAGGAATGAGTATCGATGGCAGAACGGCAATGTCTTCAGGTGAAAGCCAGTGGATTACCTGTCCTAACTCACGGCAGGATGTACAGCTACTACGAGCTAGAAGCACCGCAATTATCACCGGCAGTTCCACAGTCAAGATTGATGATCCTTCTATGAATGCGCGGCAGGAAGATTTTCCCGCTAAATATCAACAAACCCATGACATAATACAGCCTTGGCGAGTGATTATGGATAGCCATCTATCGGTTGATCCAAACTCAAAAATTTTTAGCTTGCCCGGTAGAGTGATTTGGGTAACAACTGAAGAAGTTGATCAGTCAAAAAATTCTGAGCAGTTGACAATGTTGCAATTAGCTGCCGACGAGAATGGAAAAGTCCGTCCCGATATATTACTAAAGTGGTTATCTGATCAAGGTTGTAACGAAGTTATGATTGAGGCAGGTTCTGAATTATCTGGAGCATTTATCAATGCTGATTTAGTGGATCGACTCGTTGTCTATATGGCACCAAAAATACTAGGTGATAAAGCGAGAGGTTTACTGCAATTACCCGGTTTAGAAAAACTATCACAGGCGAAACAATTCAAATTTGTGGATGCCAGAATGACAGGTTCTGATCTCTGTCTGACTTATGCAAGAGAGTAAAAACATGTTTACAGGAATAATAGAAGCCACTGGAACGATCGCTGGAATGCAAGATCGTCAGGGTGATAGTCTTTTACAGATCAGTAGCAGTGATCTTGATATGTCTGATGTCCAATTAGGCGACAGTATTGCTGTTAATGGCGTTTGTTTAACGGTGATTAAGCTTACAGACTCTGGTTTTACAGCGGACGTTTCTGCTGAAACATTAGCTAGAAGTTGCTTTCAACATTACAAAGTGGGAAGTGCGGTAAATTTAGAAAAGGCAATGCTTGCCAATAGCCGTCTTGGTGGTCATATGGTTAGCGGGCATGTTGATGGCATTGGTGAAATAGTTGATCGTTTTCAAGATGCTCGAAGCTGGCGATTTAAAGTTAAGGCACCTAAAGAAATAGCGCACTATATTGCAGAAAAAGGTTCAATTACAATCGACGGTATTTCTCTTACAATTAATGATATAGAAGGTTCTGCTTTTGGTGTAAATATTGTTCCACACACGATTGCATCGACAAACATGGGAACCTTTCAAGTTGGTACTAAGGTGAATTTAGAAGTTGATTTAATTGCAAGATATTTAGAAAGGTTACTCAGCAAAGATAATACCAGTGATCCCAAAAACAACTCAATAACAAAAGCAATGTTAATTGAAAATGGATTCAGTAAATAGATAAGCCTAATGATAAAACAATATTGAAATTCCAGACCAAACGATTACCAATTAACACATCTAGTCAGTGGATGAGAGCACCAAAATCTCTGGTGCAATAATAATCTAAATGTTGACTATCCACTGAAGGAATGACTATTCTGTCCCAGAGATTTTGGTTCTCTCGTATTTTGCCATAGTGTTGACAGCTTGATATTCTATCATCAGTGATATAGGCAACTTCAGTAGATATTTTATGGGTATCCAAACCAATGAAATTTAGTGTATCTTTGTTCATGCTAGCCTCCAAGTTTATATTGTTTTGCACATGGTATATAGTTGTATCGTTCTTGTTAGTAACTGCTTATCCAAATCCATCAAAATATAGATTGCCGATTGTTGGTGTTACTACAACCATAATTCTAGAACTTTCATCCCAGATCTGGTTTGATCCAAATTTGGCTCTTTTATCAAAAATATCTGTTTGGTTAGAATCATCTATCCATTATTTATTAGCTACTCCAATATTCTGGCTGATGGGTATCATAGCAAGCAAGGTGGATGAGGAAAATCAAACAAACACTTAACAAACGGCTGCACCGGACAAATTTACGCTGTCACCTTTTGTGCAAAAATACGCGCAAAAGTCGCCATCAAAAATTTGCTCAGTGAGCCAGGCGTTAGCTTTTGTTAAATCTTAAAATCGTTAACAGCTGTCACTTCATGTTAAGTTGTTGCTTTCAACCAAGGATTGAATAATGAATAGTTTACAAAAAGTAGGTGGAGTCACAGCACTTCTTGAGGCTACTATTTACATATCAGCTTTCGTGTTTTTTGGTGCATTCTGGAATTTCCCTGCGGATGCCGACTCTGTGCAAAAA
>JAAGZM010000697.1 GCA_024206355.1 Gammaproteobacteria bacterium
ACACGGAGAATATTCTATGAATATAAATTTTAAAGCTATCATACCAATATTAATTTTAATTTTTTTAGTCTGGTTAGGAATGAACTCATATACAACAGTTCCTCCTGGACACAATAAAGTCGCAACACTTTTTGGTGATGTTCAAGAAGATGTTATCAATGAAGGATTTCATATTGTAAATCCCCTTCTAAAGTTTTATACCTATGATCTACGTGTTCAAACTGAAACATGGAAGAAAATTCAGGTTCCCTCTCAAGACAAATTAAAAACTTCAATGGATATTTCTGTTACTTTTAAAACTGATCCTAACTATACGCCAAGTATGTTGAAAGAAACGGGAAGCCTTAAAGATGCGATTTCTAAACTACTTACGCCAAAGGTAAGATCACTTCTAAGAGAAGCCGGTAAAACTGTTGCAAAGTCTCAAGATTTTTACCTTGATACTGTGCAACAAGAATTACAAATATATATGGAATCAGGCCTGACCGATTATATGTCTCAAAAAGGTCTAGTTGTTGAGGCTGTATTATTCCGCGATATTACATTGCCCCAAGTTGTTACCAGTGCGGTAATACAGACTAAAGAGCGACAGGAGCAATTAGAGCGAGAAAAAGCTCAACTTCGTATTGTTGAACAACAGGCTCAACAGCAAGTTAAGCAAGCTGAAGCACGTGAGCAAGCTGCAAAAGCAGATGCTAATGCAAAACGGACATTAGCGGATGCTGAGGCATATGAAATTGAAAAGCTAGCTGCGGCTCAAGCAAAAGCTAATACAGAGCTGGCTAAGTCGGTCACAGCATCACTGATCAAATACAATGCAATTTCTAAATGGAATGGAGAATACCCTCAAACATTGATGGGCGGAGGCCCTGATGGTTTGATCTTACAACTTCCTGGAACTAAATAGCGTAAAGGCGTCAGAGTCAAAATTCAGTGCCTGGCACTGAATTTTGACTTTGATGCCTGACTGATTTAACCACATACCGGGCAGTCACTTCGTTTTGTAACAGTCATATTTCTCCATTCGGAAGCCATTCCATCCATTAATAACATACTGCCATCCTGGCTTTTACCTATTCCTATTAACAGTTTTAATGTTTCCTGAGCTTGAAGTGTACCGATAATTCCTACGGTCGATGCCAAAACGCCTGTTTCTGAACATGTTTCTTGTTCAGTGTTTGTATCTGAAAATAAACATTGATAACAGGGGCCTTTACCGGAATTTATAAATATAGAGAGCTGTCCTTCCATTCGAATTGCTGCCCCACTGACCAGTGGCGTTTGATGTATAACACAGCTTTTATTAATCAGAAGGCGAGTACTAAGATTATCAGTGCAATCAATAACTACATCAACAGAGGGTAATTCATCACTTAATATCTGCTCATTGATAGATTCTTTTATGCCTCGAAACTGACATTCAGGATTTAAATCAGTTAATCGATTTATCGCTGAATCGACTTTAAAACAGTCTATAGAATCACTACCATGGATAACTTGTCGTTGCAGATTAGAGACATCGACCTTATCGAAGTCACAGAGTATTAATTCGCCTACACCAGCTGCAGCCAAATAAAGGGCTACGGGGCTACCAAGACCACCTAACCCGATAATCATAACTTTGGCAGCCTGTAATTTTTCCTGGCCCTCAATATCTACCTGAGGTAATAGCAATTGACGGCTGTAACGCATTAGTTGCTCATCATTCATTGGCATCCCTCCACTGGCCTACTGTTATTCTATCGATATCAGCTAAATCTTGTATCGTGCTAACCTGATGATAACCATTTACCCGCATTATTTCACGTACCGATTCACCTTGATTATAACCATGTTCAATACCTATCCATCCTCCAATAATTAGAAAGTTTTTGGCATTGAGTAATAAATTTTGAATATCAGATAAGCCACTATCTTTGGCGATCAGAGCACTCGCAGGTTCATAAGGTAAATCACCCTCGTTCAGGTGAGGATCACCTGGCGCAACATAGGGAGGATTACTCAAGATCAAATCAAAACCATCTTCTGCCACACATTCAAACCAACTGCCCTGTAAAAATGTTATGTTAGGACAGTCATTTAATAGCGCATTTTCCGATGCAATATCCAGTGCATTGGCTGAAATATCAGTTGCAGTAATATGAA
>JAAGZM010000698.1 GCA_024206355.1 Gammaproteobacteria bacterium
ACGGCCTACAGGCTGACCCAAGGTGCATCAACACCCAGAACCAGCTAGTCACATCAACATGCATGATATTTACGTTATTGGAGTGCTAGTTAATGACTGTCCGATAGGTTGATACCCAATTTGTGGATGTCCGGTATGTTACGGCGTTTGTTTTTCGGTTTGGGGAGTGATCCCGGATTCCGCTTCGGCTGCATCCGGGCTACTTGCTGAATTCCTAAATTCCTAAAACATCTGCACCCCTTTAGGTGTTTTATCCGTTTGTTTAGCTTCTGCCTCTGTCAAACAATAACAAGCACTTTTTTCTGCTCTGCGTCTCTTTTTAGGAGTGTATCGAAAGTCAAAGAAACTTTTTTCGTAACATGCTTCCTTGCAATTAGTTCGTTCAACTCCTACTTCGAAAAACATTTTATATAAGCCGAATATAATTACAGATATCAACAACCATTTAAGAATTTTAAATTCAAACGCTTCGGCTTTAATATTAAGTGGCATAAGAATACCAAACCATCTATTTTAGGCTTCCTCTTTTCTCAACTCGAGTATTAGACACCAATGATGAAATAACAACCGGGCTACAAACAGTGATAATAATAAACTTACTACTTGGGGAAACCCTATCTCAGCATCCGTTTTTTCCGCATATTGGTAATAAGTCTGATATACAGCACTTCCAATTATGAATAAAGCAATCACTGTGGTAATAAAAAGTGAAATATACCCCACAACTAAATTCCAACCAGTTTGGTATTTGATAAGAATTATTTGAAACGAGCATAATAACGACCCTACTAAACAAAATAGACTGATTTGCCTAGGCAAAGTATCCACCTCATATTTATTAGCCAAATAAAAGTTCAGCAAAAAAAAGGCTCCCAAAAAAACTAATCCCCAGTAGTAATCTAGGGAAACTGAATTTCTAGTGTTTTTTGTTTTCATATAACACTTTCCTTGATGTGAAAAGCTAACGCGTATTATGTGCTCTCAGTTACTAAATGACTCGCCTACTTCACCACCTAACCATTCGGAAAACTCCGCTAGGGCATCTTTCAAATCTAACGGCGTGTCTAGAAAGTCTAAAAAAGCCGCACACCTATTACCACATTCACTAATCATTTGACCGGGAGTAGTTTCACCCCCACAATTTTTCTTTTCCTCCATACATTTTTCCACACAGCCTTTATATGCTAGTATTGCAGCAGTTATAATTACCGCTGGAATGATAACTACAGCGGGGCCTTCACCGGTCGGATCAATCACATTAATCGGATTCCCCCCAACATACCCATAAGTATTCAACCCACCCTGCAGTCCTATAGGATCTGAGGTTATATACCGTCCTACTTCCGGATCATAATACCTAAAGTAGTTATAATACAACCCGGTCCCCGCATCATAATACTGCCCCGGGAACCTCAGGTTGACCGCGATGCCACTGCTTTGGGGCAACGCGTTCCCGAACGCTTCACTCTCCCACTGCCACACGACCTGGCCCGCTTCATTGGTGGCCTTTCGGGGCGTGGCCAGATGATCCGTGTGAGGGACCGTGGGACACACACTTTCGGGAACCGTGGGTGTCCCTGTG
>JAAGZM010000699.1 GCA_024206355.1 Gammaproteobacteria bacterium
AAAACGATCAAGAAGGCGAGCAACAAGAACAGCAAGACGGTAAAGAAAAAGATGGTGAAGAGCAAGAAGGCGAAGAACAAAAGTCTGAATTAGAGCAAATGACTGAAGCTGAAAAAGAGCAAGCTCTTGAACAATGGCTACGGATGATAAAAGATGATCCAGGAGGCCTATTACGCCGCAAAATGTATGTGGAATATCAACGTCGACAACAACAGGGTAAAAAACTCCAAGATAAAGGAGAAGAGGTTTGGTAATGGAACAAATATCACAGAGATTTCACTATGCTCTAATCATACTATTTTTGTTACTTACATCCGCTGTTAGCGCAGGCATTTCATCAACTATTGATAGAAATCCAGTAAGAGTCAATGAGACATTTGAACTGACATTACATATGAAAACTGCTCCTGTGAGTCGTCCTGCTCTAGAAGGGCTTCCAGAGGCTTTTGAAATAGTTAGGAGCACCAACTTCTATCAAAGAAGTAGTATTAATGGAAAGACCGAAGTTCAAGCTGGCTGGAGATACATTCTTAGAGCAAAAGAAGAAGGTGTTTTTACTATTCCGGCCTTCGAAAAAGATGGCAGCAAGACCAAGGTTTTTCAGTTAACCGTTCTGCCACCTGTTAACTCAACAAGTGTGGGTGGACAGCAAGACGCAATCAAACTGACCGCAACTATCGGCTCAGATGACATTTATGTTCAACAACAAATTTTATACACCATCCGCCTTTATAGAGCTGTTCAGGCACAATATGCAAGTTTAACTGAGCCTGAAATGGAAGGCGCTTTACTCGAACGATTAGGTGAAGATAGACAATTTGAAACTGAAATTGAAGGTGTTCGTTATATTGTACTTGAGAGACAATACGCAATATTTCCACAACAGTCCGGAACCCAAACGATAAGTCCAGTAACCTTTACTGCAGAAGTTTCAAAAAACTATAAACAATACAGTACAATTGGTCGCTTACGATCTAGAACTAAATCCGTTAGTTTAAGCACTAAACCAATAATGGTTAGCGTAAAAAACAATCCTGACAAAGTTTCCAGCTGGTGGCTTCCTGCCATTGATGTTTCACTTTCTGAAACTTGGCAGCCTGAACCTCCTAAGTTTAGAGTCGGCGAGCCTGTCACATGGAGTTACACCATAAAAGCGATAGGACTTACAGCAACTCAGTTACCAGCCTTAATACCAGCTACTCCTGAAGGGTTAAAGTTCTATCCTGATACAGCAAAGTCTGAAAATAGCTTTAATCAACAAGGAATTATCGGCTTACGCACACAAAAGGTCGCAATATTGCCTACTAAAGCTGGCCACTTAACATTACCTGAATTAAAGCTAAGCTGGTGGAATACAAAAGATAATAAAGCACAGGAACTTGTTATACCTGAAAGAACAATTGAGGTACTTCCTTCTTTAGATGGGAATCAAGTAGCTATTCCAACAAACAACACGACAAACAATAATGTTGTTACTGAACATTTGGTTGAAGATGAACAAAGCCAACCTTCTTCTGAAAGTGATACTGATCCATTAAAGCCTGAACCTGATAATCTAGATGCTAACGCTTGGAAAATGACTTCCATTATTAGTTTATTACTATGGATTATCACAGCTCTATTTTTAGCGCTTAGGAATCGACTGCTCTTCAACCAACCCAAGAAGAGTAAAGTAACTCGCCATAAAGCTCTAACAACTGTTGACGACATTCGAAGAGCCTGTAAACAAAACTCTGCAGAAAAAACGAAACAAGCTATTCTGAATTGGTGCACAACACAAGAGCAGTTAAAATCGATTCACTCACTTGGTGAGTTATCAAAAATAGTAGGCGAAAGTGAACTTGCTGATCAGTTAAATCTGATTGAGCGTTCTCTTTAT
>JAAGZM010000700.1 GCA_024206355.1 Gammaproteobacteria bacterium
CCATCTGCTGATGGAGAATCTCATACTTTTACAGTCAGGGATATTGGTGCAAGTCAGGCTGAGGATCGACAAATAACACTTCAGGCAACTGAAGTAACAGCTGATCCGGTTCCGATGGTTGATACTTTTTCAACTGCGAGCGGCAATGTCGGTTACATGTTATTTTTTGACCATAATTTTGTTTCTGAAGATAAACTGTATGATGCGATGAGCGAGCTTGCCAATGACAATGTAAATGATCTCATTCTTGATCTTCGTTATAACGGTGGTGGTTATTTATATATAGCCAGCCAGTTGTCATATATGATTGCAGGAGCAAATGCTACAGATGGTAAAACTTTCGAAGAAATTAGATTTAATGATAAATATCCAGATACTGACCCAGTCACTGGTAGTCAGCTTTCACCTGTACCATTTTACAACTCCATCAGCCAGTATAGTGACAATTATGCTCAGGGAACTGCACTACCACAATTAAACCTAGATCGTGTTTTTATTCTTGCTACTGACAGTACTTGCTCGGCTAGTGAAGCAATTATTAATGGGCTCAGAGGTATTGATGTGGAAGTAATTCTAATCGGTGATACTACCTGTGGTAAACCCTATGGATTTTATGCAACAGATAACTGCGGCACTACATACTTCACTATTCAATTTGATGGTATCAATGATAAGGGAATTGGTGGATATTCAGATGGTTTTTCACCAATGAACACTAGTGGTACTCCAGGGGAATTGATTGCAGGGTGTAGTGTAGCAGATGATTTGAGCACCCCATTAGGCGACTACTTACTTGATCCATTAGTTAGTGCTGCTCTTGATTATCGCATTGATTCAAATTGTCCGACTGTAACGAATTCAAAAACCCAGGCATTTTCTGTTTCTAAAGACACAGCAATAGAGAAAGGATTAAAAATAGAAATTCCAGAAAAGCTGAACCAGAAAATATATATCGATCCTTATTCACAGTAGACTAAAGAAATGCAGAAAATAATTTATTATTTGAATACTATTCTTTTGTTAATGGGCTTAATTAGTGGCTGCAAAACCATGTCTAATCAAGAGCCTCTGGCGGCCTTAATTCCATTGCATACAAATGAATCAATAACAGAACTTCGTTCAGTTGTTACTAAAGCACTCTATGGAACTTCTGTTACCATTGCTAAAACAGCATTTAATAATAGTAACCGACTAATACTGGAAAGAAAAAAAATAAGGGCAGCAGATGGCAGAGTCATTGATACTCGTGTTGATCAGGAACCTTACATTTTTGAATTATGGTTAATTAATGGGGACTGTTATTTGCATTACCAGAAAAATAGTCAAAAATACCTTCTGAAATCTGCTAGCTGCTCTTTATTGAATAACTAGTTATTATTAATCATGTTTTTGACATTAACTGACTAAACTATTGTTCTAAGATCTGTACGTCTTGATCAGGCATCAATCGTTCGCCCCCACGGATGACAATTTTATCACCAATATCTAGATTAGATTTAATGGCAACCCAGGTACCAGCAATGGTATCAATTTCAGCATTAATTTTTTCAGTTTTCATCGATTGATTGATACGGTAAATATAAACTTCTGAACCTCTTATTATTAAGGAATCTCTTGGTATTACAACGCGTGTTAATGCTTCAGCGCTTGGCAAGCTTACCTTAACAGGCAATCCAATTATCATCTCTTCACTAGATACACCAATTCGTACTTCTACCATTCTTGATATTTTATCACCCACTGGTACAATCGTTTTAATTGGTAAACTGAGCTTTGTACCCGCAAATTCAACTTCAACCAATGCATCTTTATTAAGATAATGAAGTAAATTCATTGGAGCATTTACGCTTACCTCTCGGTTGAAAGTATCAACTAGCCTTAACAACTTATCACCTTCTGATAAAAACTCACCTTTATTAGCAAGTCGACTAACAATATGCCCACTAAAAGGAGCTCTAATTTCAGTCTGTGATAAATAATGATGTGCCATAGTTAGATTAGCTTTGGCTGCTTGAATTTCTTGTAATAGCATAGTGCGTTTAGAAGATTCTTCTTGCAAGCGGGCTTTCGAGGTATTGTCTCGATTAGCAAGAAGCTTGAAACGCATTACTTCTTGATCTCTAAAATTAAAATCAGCCTGTATTTTTTTCAACTGTGCTTCTGCGACCTGAACATCTATAGCCAACAATGTTTGAACAATCTTAGCAATAATGTCGCCCTTCTTTACCTGAGTACCAACTTCTGCTAACCATTGAAGTTCTCCAGAAACTTGGGTAGACAAATTACTATCATTTAAACTAATCACCGAGCCTGTGACGCTCACTGTGGGAGCAAGTAACCGTTCTTCTGCTAGTGCTACAGACACTTGTGCAGGCGGCATCTGATACTCTTGCATCGCAAAATTATTTTGCCCATATAGGATTGAGAAAATCAAAGCTAGTTGTAATGTTTTTTTCATAATCAAAGTCTTTTGTTGTTTTATTTTTTTGCAGAAACAGAAGATGTCAATTGCAACAAGCTAGGTAACAAAACTAGCGTAAATATTGTTGACACACTCATTCCACCAACAATTGCCGCAGCCATTCCACGATAAATTTCACTACCAGCTCCAGGAAATACCATCAAGGGCAACATACCGAACAAGCTAGTTAATGTGCTCATGAAAATCGGTCGTAGTCTTAAACGTAAAGCTTGGTGCACAGCATCCTGACGAGATAGTCCTGTCAGTTCAGCCTTCTGAGTTTGAGCGACAAGCAAAATAGCATTATTCACCACTAATCCCAACAGGATAATAAATCCAATCATACCAAGCAAATCAAGAGGCTGGAACTTAATGAGATTCATCAATCGGATCATTAGCACCCCGCCGATTGTAGCAAGCGGAATCGAAATAATAATCAAAAATGCTAATTTCAAAGAACGGAAAAGAGTTGCCAGAATTAACAATAATAATACAAATGCCAATAAAAAGTTAATACTTAACGTTTTGATTGCACGACTCAAATCTTCAGCGCTACCAGCATAATTTATTTCCCCATCATAGGTCATCTGAGCTAATATTTGAGGTTCTATCTTAGTTTGTAACTCACTAATCAGATCTTCTAAAGCCATGCCTGGTGGAGGATTAACAGCTAGACTGTAACCTCGTTTACGATTGAGTCTGATAATTTCACTTGATGCAGGTAATTGAGAGATAGCCACAAGCTCTCCTAATGGTACAACCCCACCAATAGGCGTAGAGATTGGCATTGCTTTCATTATTTCTGGATTTTCTAAAGCAATTGATTTCACAAAAATATCGAG
>JAAGZM010000701.1 GCA_024206355.1 Gammaproteobacteria bacterium
CTGAGCAATTTATTGGTATCAAGAGATAATGTTAGACAAGCTATTTTTGATCTCTTGCTCCTTGAAAAAGCTATAGCTTCAATGGACATAGATGGTGATGGTGATGCAGATTTTGACAGCACTAACATTTCATTTGTTGGCCATTCACTGGGAGCTATGGTTGGAACAGGTTTTATAGCCTATTCTGATTTGATAAAAACGGCAGCTCTTGCATTCCCAGGTGGAGCAATTGCAGAATTACTCAGTAACTCAGACTCATTTGGTCCTAAAATCAAAGCAGGTGTAGCCGCTTCAGCAGGAATAGATGTAACTGATTCAGCCTTTCCTGATATTTTGGCGAGCTTTAATTTTGCAGCTCAGATGGTATTAGATTCTGGTGATCCTGCAAATTATGCTGCAATGGTTGTAACCAATGATGTGCCTACCCTGATGTTACAGGTACTTGATGATACAGTTGTCCCCAATTCAGCAGCTACTGCACCACTTGCCGGTACTGAACCATTAGCTCGTCTGATGGGTTTATCAACTGTTACTACCGATACTGCTGGCATTTTGGAAGGCAATCGATTGTTCACTAAATTGAATATGGGTAATCATGGATCAGTTATTTCTCCAGCCGATGGTGATAATTCTATGGGTTTGCTAAATGTTACCACAGAGATACAGACTCAAATTGTGACATTTTTTGCAACAAGTGGAACTGCTATTGAGGTAGTTGACCCCACTTTACTAGATGATTAGAACAATCGGCATTAGCATCAAACTGAAATTTAGTTGAAAACGGAATTTTGTTTCCTGTGCTTAAGCATAGACTAACTGTTTGTTTCCGGTGCTTAAGCGTAAACTAATTGTTTGTTTCCGGTGATTGAGTGGCTTAGTGGTTATTGGGACGCCTTCAAGCCCTCCCGGCTTTCGGCTTAATCGTCCCAATAACCACTAAGCCACTCAACCACCTAATGTTGAGGTAAATTCTACTAGGTCTAGTACTGTACAAGGTGTTTAAGTCATAGAGCATTCTTTGGACAGTCAAGCCGAAGGCGTCCAAAGA
>JAAGZM010000702.1 GCA_024206355.1 Gammaproteobacteria bacterium
ATTTATGTCCACCTGTTGCTAAGTTTTCTGAGGTTAATTTTGACGGCCAACTACCGTAATTTTTATGCTGTTTTTGTGTCATTTTGTCTCTTTATAAGTTGCCCATACAGATGTACTTTTTTTCTAGGTAATCATCAAATCCATAGTGAGAGCCTTCACGTCCCATTCCAGATTCTTTAATACCACCAAAAGGTGCCTGCACAGAGGTTAAAATACCCTCATTTACACCTACCATACCATATTCAAGAGCCTCAGAAACTCGCCAACTTCTTCCTATATCAGCACTAAAAAAATATCCAGCTAAACCATAAGGCGTATCATTAGCCATTGAGATAGCCTGCTCTTCTGTGTCAAAAGGTATGATAGAAGCGACTGGCCCAAAGATCTCTTCTTTAGCAATGCGCATATTAGGCTTCACATCAATGATGAGCGTTGGCTGATAAAAGTATTTCCCCTGCTTATCAATTTTGCCGCCGAGTACAAGTTGCGCACCTGCTGCAATGGCATCTTTGACTAGGCTATCAACTTTAGTAACTGCTGCGCAACTGATCAATGGACCAATATCGGTATCTTCGATATGACCATGACCAATTTTCAATTTTGAAATTTGAACGGTTAGCCTTTCGATGAAAGTATCGTAAATACCTCTTTGCACCATAATTCTATTTGCACAAACACAGGTCTGACCGGCATTTCTAAATTTTGATCCCATAGCACCACGAACAGCAACATCCAGATCAGCATCATCAAATACAATTAAAGGTGCATTTCCACCGAGTTCAAGTGAAGTTCTTTTTATTGTAGATGAGCATTGGGCTAGTAATTTTTTACCTATTTTTGTAGAGCCGGTAAATGAAAATTTACGAATAGCCGGATTCTGGGTTAATTCGTTACCAATACTTTCTGCGTCCAAACCTACAACTACATTAAATAGACCTGAAGGAATATTGGCTCGATCAGCTAATTCAGCCAGTGCTAAAGCCGACAATGGGGTTAATTCGGAGGGTTTAATGATAAAACTACAACCCGCTGCCAATGCCGGAGCAGCTTTACGAGTAATCATACCACTTGGATAGTTCCATGGGGTAATCGCTGAAACAACACCGATAGGTTGTTGAATGGTTAGCAACCTACGATCATTGGATGGCTGAGGTATCAAGTCACCATAAATACGCTTGCCCTGTTCAGCGAACCATTCAATGTAAGATGCAGCATAAGCTATTTCACCCACTGATTCTCTGAGCGGTTTACCTTGTTCAGCAGTCATAATCGAAGCCAGATCAGCCTGATTAGCCATTATCAGAGAATACCAATACATTAATGCTGAAGCACGCTCTTTTGCAGTTTTTAAAGCCCACTCTTTCTGAGCTAGTTTAGCACCAGTGATTGCATTTTCAATTTGCTCGAGTGTTACTTCTGCAACCGAACCGATAATATTTCCAGTCGCGGGATCAGTAACATCAAATTCTTTGCTGCTTGTACACCAGTTACCATTAATATAAGAGCCAGCTCTTAATAAACTACTGTCTTTCAATTTCATTTTATAGGATTCTAATAAGGCTTACATTAATTAAAATTTAGATCTCTAGAGTTTTGGCTCTTGACTAGAGCGAGACCACCAAGACAGCACAAATCTGTTAAAAGCAGCTTCTACATTAATGCCAATTTTTTCACCAAAGCTTTTTGGTATCTCGAAACTAACTTCAAAAACTTCACAATCTTTTACCGCCTGAATGATCAAGTCATCAGAAGTAGAAATTTCATCAATCAACCCCTTTTCTACAGCTTGAGTCCCGTACCAATGCTCACCTGTGGCAACTGATTCCACATCAAGTTCAGGTCGATTATCATTAATAAATGCTTTAAAAAGCTGATGAGTATCCTCTAGTTCCTCTCGGAATTTTTCACGATCTTGCTCGGTATTCTCACCAAAGACAGTCAGAGTTCGTTTATATTCTCCAGCAGTATGTTGCTCATAGTCGATATCCATTTTTTTCATCAACTTATTGAAGTTAGGGATCTGTGCAATCACACCTATTGAACCAATAATGGCAAAAGGTGCTGCAACGATCTTATTCGCAACACAAGCCATCATGTAACCGCCACTTGCAGCTACTTTATCAACAGCGATTGTCAGTTGGATATCTTTATCTCTCAATCGTTGAAGTTGTGAAGCTGCTAAACCATAACTATGAACCATGCCACCCGGACTTTCTAATCTAAGCAATACCGCATCCTGCTTTCCAGCAATTGCAATAATTGCACTGATTTCTTCACGCAGTGAGCCCACCTCAGAGGCTTTAATATCACCATCAAAGTCGATAACAAATAAACGCTTATGTGCATCTTCAGCTTTCTCAGCAAGCTGTTCAGAATCTTCTACTTTATCAGTAGTTGATTTTATTAATGCTTTTGCACGCTTTTTATCTTCTTTGGTCTTTAACTTCTCAGCTTTTTTTTCAGCTTTGTTTAACTCTTTTGCTTCGAAGCGAGATAACAAAGCATGCTGCATATCCTGAACCATATCTCTATATCGCTCAGAGAGATTAGTTAATTGAATTTCACCTTGAGCTTGTCCCTTTGTTTTGTTTGTTTTATTTCGCTGGCTTGTATTCACAATACCACCAATTACAATCAGTATTGCTGCAACAATTGTCACGCTTTTCAGTAAAAATAAACCAAAATCAGCTAAAAATTCCAAGATTTTCTCCTATAAATTATTTTATACAATGCATATATACCTATTTTACTTCAAGATACAGGTGCATGGGTTATACATTCTAATAATTAATTGTTCTAGATATAAATATTAATTTTGATCGCCTAAAGAGCTTAACTGTGGCATATCTTGACGCATTTCTTGATAAAACCCTTCTCCATCACGTCCATATTGCCAAAGTGTTGATATTATTTGTTCAATGTCATCGCCATCTCGTATCATGGTCAATAACTGCTGATAAAAGGCTAATGCTAACTCACGTGTTTCTAACTTTGAATAATAAAATTTACCAACTCGCATATAGAAGGTTTTAAATCCATTTAAAATTAATGTAAAGATAGGATTCTCCGTCACCCGACTCAACATATGCAAAAATTGCCAATCGTAATTAATATAACTCTCAGCGTCATCTTTTACATCACCAACTTCATTTAACAACTGAACAACTGCTTGAGGATTTCTTTTTATTGCTGAACGTAGATAAAGTGCAAAAATAGCCGTTCGAGCTTCTAATAGATGCCACACTAAATCTAAAGAACCTGAATCATCCAACCTAGCTAAAGTATCAAGGATGTTGAGACTAGATGTTTGCCAGTAATCATTCACCTTTGTTGGTTTACCGTGTTGAATAGTTAACCATCCATCACGTGACAAACGCTGAAGAACTTCTCTCAATGTCGTTCTAGTCACACCTATGAGTTCTGATAGCTCTCTTTCTGCTGGCAAAAATGAACCAGGAGGAAAATGATTCTTCCAAATTGACTCTACAATATAATGTTCAGCAAAAACTGCAGGACTTTGAACCTTCGAATTTAGTAGCATTCCTATCTCTTTTAGTGCTTTATATCAGTCTATCTAATCATTTAACCACTAGGCAAAATATCTAACAACGGATTATTTGAAAATTTACCGATTTTGTTAGACAATTATACCAACTATTTTGCGATCATTAACTAGTTAATTTAGTAAATAGCAGCTAGTATTTACTGTAAATATGAATTTAAAGATTATCATTAAGGAAAACTGAATATGACCAATTCTGTTAAAGGTGCTTTTTGGGACAACTTTCTCGGAAATTCCCCAGAGTGGTACAAAATTACAATTGTTGCTTTTCTTGTTATTAACCCCATTTTATTTTTTAATGTTGATCCTTTCGTTGCAGGTTGGGTACTTATTATTGAGTTTATTTTCACTTTAGCAATGGCCTTGAAATGTTATCCTTTACAGTCGGGAGGCTTGATAGCTATAGAAGCAGTATTTATCGGTATGACCAGTGCGAATGAGGTTTGGCATGAGATAGTTGCCAATCTACAGGTTGTAATGCTACTGGTATTTATGGTTGCCGGTATTTATTTCATGAAGGATTTATTATTATTCCTATTTACTAAGCTGGTACTAGGAATACGTTCTAAAATTTCTATTTCTGTCATGTTTTGTGCTGTTTCTGCTTTTCTTTCTGCTTTTTTGGATGCTTTAACAGTAGCCGCAGTTGTGATGAGTGTAGCGATTGGTTTTTATGGTATATACCACCGCGCCGCCTCTGGCAAAAAATATCATCACAGTCACGACCATGCAACTGATAACGAAGTCATGGATCACCACCGAGAAAATCTTACAGAATTTAGAGGTTTTTTACGTAATCTAATGATGCATGCAGCCGTTGGTACAGCACTAGGAGGTGTATGTACTCTAGTTGGTGAACCACAAAATGTTGTCATCGGACTTAATGCAAATTGGGACTTTATTGAGTTCTTCTGGCGTATGTCACCTGTTACTATCCCTGTTTTACTGGCAGGCTTGATGACCTGTGCATTATTAGAAAAATTGAAGATGTTTGATTATGGTTATGCATTACCAGACGACGTTCGGGAAGTTCTTGAATTGGCTAGTGCCGCTGACGATGAAAAACGTACTTATCGTGATAAAGCCGCTCTTGTTGTCCAGGGATTAGTTGGTCTGTGGTTGATATTTGCCCTTGCTAATCATTTAGCTGCAGTTGGAATCATCGGCTTAAGCGTTATCATTTTTATCACAGCATTTGCGGGTATTGTTGAAGAACATCGGCTGGGTAAGGCTTTTGAAGAAGCATTACCTTTCACCGCTCTACTCGTTGTATTTTTTGCTGTGGTAGCCGTTATTTCTACTCAGGGTTTATTTACACCAGTTATCGACTATGTATTGGAACACGATGGAAATACTCAGATTGCTCTGTTTTACATGGCAAACGGAATATTATCAATGGTTTCGGATAACGTCTTTGTTGGCACGGTGTATATTACTGAAGTAAAAGATGCGTTAATCAATGGTATTATAGACCGCGATCAATTCGATCTTCTTGCAGTTGCAATCAACACCGGTACCAATATTCCTAGTGTTGCTACTCCTAACGGACAAGCTGCATTTTTATTTATTCTTACCTCAGCAATTGCTCCACTGATAAGACTGTCCTATGGCAAAATGGTACTAATGGCCTTTCCTTATATGATTGTAATGACTATAGTTGGTCTGTTCTCAATTATTTACCTATTAGAACCGGTCACTGAGACAATGTATGAAAATGGAAGAATTAATCATCATATAGAGTCTACTGAGCATATAGAGACTGGTAACAAGCACTAAATCAAAAAGGCCCTATGAAGTAAAATAAATCACAGGGCCTTTTTTAATAGCAAACCTGAAAGACTACAACCGCCATACCACATCACTAGTTTGTGCGATTGAATCTAGACGCTCGCCATGGCTCTCTAATTCTTCCTCTGTTGCAGAAATAACCGTTAGAGCCTCTCTACCGGTTTTCAAACGACGAATCGAAGTATCTGAGCCTGATGTAGCACCACTAGCGAGATCGTTACTAAGTGACAAGCTAGTCTGTCCACCAGTCATTAGTAAATAAACATCCGCTAAAATTTCAGCATCTAATAATGCACCGTGCAAATCCCGGTGTGAGTTATCAGTACCGTAGCGTCTACACAGTGCATCCAAATTGTTCTTTTGCCCTGGATGTAGTTTCCTTGCCATAGATAAGGTA
>JAAGZM010000087.1 GCA_024206355.1 Gammaproteobacteria bacterium
ATATTGATTTGTAATATCTTGTGCAGTTTTAGCTTGCTCGTCGCTATTGGTTAAGATTGTTGAGCGGTATTGTGTACCAATATCATTTCCTTGACGGTTAAGCTGAGTTGGATCATGACCTTCAAAATAGTTTTGCAGGATAGTTTCTAAATTTGTCATAGAAGTATTATATGTAACTTTTACAACTTCAGCATAATTATCAGGATTATAACGATTTTTTGCTTTAGTGATTTCCTTATAGGTTGGTGTGATATTCTTTCCATCGGCATAACCTGATATCGCATTAATTACACCAGAAATAGCCTCGTACCTTTTTTCAGCACCCCAGAAACATCCAGCGCCAAGAACGATACTATCAATGTGTTTGGTTGCTGACATATCCTCATTTTGCTCTACCTGAGAAGAAGCATTGCTAAAAAACAGTACGCTAGCAAAAAGAGATAAGGAGGCTAAAGCCGTTAATATTTTCATATATTTTCCCTAATTAGTAAATAGGTTAGTTTCGATTTATGAAATTATCTACTACCAATTTATCTATTTAATCACTGAGATATCACAATTCCATCACAAAATGTTAAATTCATCGATTTAGATATTAAAACAGAGTTTTACTTTATATATTTGTTACAAAAATCTATTATTAATTTGATTTGAGTGAAATATAGGGATAAAAATGCTTGAAATAACAGAGGTGAGTAAAGGTTACGATAATTTATTAGCTGTGGACAATCTTAATCTTAAAGTAAAATGTGGCGAGATCTTTGGTTTATTAGGTCCCAATGGTGCAGGAAAAACTACAAGCATCTCCATGATTAGTGGACTTGTACGTCCTGATTCAGGTCAAATACAATTAGCTGGAATAGGTGAACCACATTTAACTAGCTCACGACAGAGCCTTGGTGTTGCGCCTCAGACATTAGCGCTTTATGAACCTCTAACGCCAATTGAAAACCTTACCTTTTTTGGCAAGATGTATGGGTTAGAGGGAGCTACTTTAAAAGCAGCAGTACAGGATGCGCTCGTGCTTGCTGATCTAGAGTCACGTAAAGATGATGCAGTCTCTGGATTTTCAGGTGGAATGAAAAGGCGGCTAAATTTAGCTGCAGCGATGATACATAAACCCAAACTATTATTGCTTGATGAGCCAACCGTAGGTGTTGATCCTCAGTCTAGGAATGTATTATTGGAAAATATATCAGCTTTAAGAGATCAAGGTCATACGATTATATATACAACACATTACATGGAAGAAGCACAAAAAATTTGTGACCGTGTTGCGATTATGGATAAAGGAAAAATCTTGGCATTAGGAACAGTCAGTGAGTTGATTCAAAAACATGGAGGCGACTATGAAATCACTATTCACAAGCCTGACTCTGAGGAAATAATTATTAGTAATAATCCAGTACAAATACTTGATGAAAGAAATATTGATCCAAATACTGATTTTGTTGAGGTTCGCCCTCCGAATCTTGAGCAAGTATTCTTTAACTTAACTGGCAAGCAATTGAGGGATTAACCATGAAGATTATTACGATGTTCCAAATTTGCAAAAAAGATATGCTCTTGATGGTCCGTGATAAGTCAGCATTATTTTTTACGGTAGTTTTTCCATTGTTAATGGCAATATTTTTTGGCACAGTATTTTCCGGAGGAGGCTCTAGTTCTGGAATTAGTCTGGTAATTTCTGATCAGGACAATAGCCTAGAATCTAAAGCTTATATCGAAACACTGACTAAATCAGCAGCATTAAGAGTGACGTTACTGGATGAAGAAATAGCGAGTGAGAAAGTAAGAAAAGGCAAGATTTCTGCCATGTTAGTTATTCCTAAAGGTTTTGGTGCAGCACGTGAGTCAATATTTGATGGTGTTACACCTGAAATAAAACTAGGTATCGATCCAGGCAAAAAAGCAGCCGCTGGAATGTTGCAAGGCGTATTAATGGCACAAGCTGCAAAAGATATGCAGTCAAAATTTACGGATACCTCACAAATGATGAAAGAGGTTGATAAGAGTTTAGTTTTAATCGGTAATGATTCTGGCGAACAGTCTGAATTAGTTGGTTTTCTAGGTTCACTCAAAAAATGGATGAAGTCAGAAGAAGATAAACAATCAACCAATGATTCAGATACCAAAAGTTCCGCTACAACAAATACTTCAAATGGTTTCATGCCTCTAATTATCAATAATGTTGATATTATTAAAGAAAAAAAAGGTCCTCAAAATCCCTACGCAATTTCATTTCCTCAAGGAATGGTATGGGGAATTATTGGCGCAATATCTACATTTAGTTTGGCATTGATCACAGAAGCAAGAGACGGAACATTAAGTCGATTAAGTGCCGCTCCTATTTCTAGAATGACTATTCTTGGCGGTAAAGCCCTCGCGAGTTTTTTAACAATAACAGGGATATCCAGTTTGTTAATGACGGTAGGGATAGTTATTTTTAATATAAGCATTCATTCATGGACGGTTTTAATTGTCAGTATTTTATCTGCAGCAATAGGTTTTTCAGGCCTGATGATGTTTTTAGCAGTACTTGGTAAAACTGAGAAGGCTGCTTCAGGTATAAGCTGGGCGGTAATGATTGTTATGGCAATGACAGGAGGCGGCATGATCCCATTAATGTTAATGCCGAAATGGATGGGTGCAGTTGGTGACTTTAGCCCAATAAAATGGGCAGTAGTTTCATTTGAGGGCTCATTGTGGAGGCAATATACATTAGTTGATTTATTACCAAGTACGTTACTGTTACTGACACTAGGGGTTGTTGCTTTTACATTAGGTAGTTATATTTTCAACCGCCGCGAAATACGATAAGGCGGCGGTTGAACCTAGAATCCTCAGTTGACCGGCTCTGACTTATGGTTATTTATTTCAAAACAGCAACTTACAGAAGAATTAGTATTCACCCATTGAGTGAGTTTGCCTACACATTTGATTGCACGTTTTTTAGACTCATTGACTTGACGGCAAAAGCCTTACATAGAATGACTATGAACGGCTTTTTAGTCGGCGCCACTAAGCCTAAAAAACACACAATCAAACGCGTCCAACTGAGGATTCTAGGTTTAAACAGCCACTACCTTTTCCCAAGAAAGCTTGCCCCAGAGCCTGCCCCAGGAGTGAAACGACTGCTTTGGGTATGACCGCAGGGAATGTTTTGGGTACGGTGTGTTGGATGATTTCTGGTGGGAACTGATAACGCTTGTATATATTCATCCTAATATACTACTTTATAATAAAAGTTAATTTGTCAGTACTATCCAAAAGCATTCTCTGAACTGGAAA
>JAAGZM010000088.1 GCA_024206355.1 Gammaproteobacteria bacterium
AAAGTAGCCCAAACCCTTTATCAAGAAACTGAAGAGAGTCAGCTATTAAGGAAAAAGGCATCAGAATTAAGACATATCCAATATTTAGCAGAATCTCCCCCGAGCCGTAGACCTGATAAGCGTCAGCGTAGACAAATTCATCAATTTAAGCAAATTAAAGATGATTAGCTAAACTCTCGATACCTAGGTAGAGTCAGACAGGCTTCTAGTCCTTTTTCAGGGCGGTTAAAAAGACGTACTTTGCCTTCATGTAATTCGGCAATTCTTTCAACAATAGAAAGCCCTAACCCCGTGCCTTTACCGCCTCGAGCAGCATCACCTCGCTTGAAAGGCTGGAATAATTCCTCAATATTGCTATCTTTTATACCTGGTCCTTTATCTTGGACTCTGATTCTAATGGCCTTAGAATCAAATTCGCTGATCACGGTAATATGATTACCACCATATCGTCGAGCATTCTCAACCAAGTTGGTTAGTAATCGTTTCATTGCCAACGGTTTAAATGAGTATTCAGGAAGTACTGAAAGTTTTAATACAATTTCGATCTGAGGGTTATCTAGGGGAGCAGCAACAATGCGGATCAATTCATTGAGATCTTCTCGCTCTATATGCTCATCCCTTCCATCTCGCACAAAGCCTATAAATTGATCGATAATTTCATCCATATCTTCCGTATCACGAATAATACCGTCCCGTATCTCATGCTCATCATCAGTTATAAATTCACTGGCTAAGCGAATTCTTGTTAATGGCGTTCGTAAATCATGTGAAATTCCAGCTAGCAAAAGTGTTCTGTCTTCTTCGAGTCGCTGAACATCAAGTGCCATCTGGTTAAAGGATGTGGTTACTGCTTTTAATTCGGTTGTGCCTACAATTTTAAGATCGCCTGGTCTGTCACCCCGACCTACTTCTCTTGCCGCAAATTCAAGTCGTTTAAGCGGTCGACTAATGGATCGCGCAACCCACCATCCACCAATAAGTGAAAGACAAGTAATAGCTAGAAGAAAGACAAGTTGAGGCGCTGGATAATTTACATCCGTTTTTGCGAGTGGAATCCTTAACCAAAGATGCTCATGTTCCGGCATCTTTACCCAAGCATATAAAGCATCGGACTCCTCCAATCTCACCTCTGTAGGCATATTTAAACTTTCAATCAAAGAGTTTGTCAGAGAACGATAGAAGGTTGCTTGGCTTAAAGAGCTCGGTTCACCTAATGAGCTATTAATTAATCGTAAGCCTGCATTTTTTAAATCGGAATTTATCGATGATGCAATTGGGGTAACACCTGAATACCCTTTAAGTTGTTGATTAATAACTTTTACTTCAGATGCAATCAAGTACATGGTTTGGTTGATTTGGGGTTTAATGATGTATTGTGTAACCCACACATAAGATACTGCCTGATTAATTAACAGTAAAATGGCTAACATAACTGCAATACGGCCTAATGTACTTTGGGGTATTAGTTTAAAGTGAGAAAAGGCACTTCTGCCCCGCGCAAGAGAATCAGTAGTGCGGATCAGTTGAAACTTGGTCAGTGTTGGAAATTTCACTAGCTATCGCCATCTGGTACAAAGACGTAGCCCACTCCCCAGACAGTTTGTATATAACGCGGTTTCGCAGGATCAATCTCAAGGAGACGTCTTAAACGAGAAACTTGCACGTCGATACTTCTTTCAAGTGCAGAATAATCTCGACCTCTTGCAAGATTCATTAGTTTATCTCTTGAAAGTGGTTG
>JAAGZM010000703.1 GCA_024206355.1 Gammaproteobacteria bacterium
TGCAGCTGAGTATGATGAATGTTGCGGGTTACCATTAAAAACTAGAACATTGAAGTTAAGTAAAAAATGAATCTAACAACACGCTACACCGGACAATTTACTCGCTAGCGCTCGCAAATTGCCGGTGAGCGCAACGTTATGCGCTTCAATTCGGTTTCCATTAAACTAGCCAAATGAAAATATTAATCGAGAAAATTGAGATTCAAAATTACCGGTCTTGTAAGGATTGCGCGTTCTCTCCCCACGAACGTCTCTCTACTCTTATTGGGCCAAACGGAAGTGGTAAAACTTCGATACTTAGAAGTGTTTTGTTGATGAAGCATTTAGTTCATCAAGATCCACTTAGAAGGGCTGGCCCAAAACTAGATACATCTACCGTAAAAATTACGCTCCGAGTTGATAACAAGAAAATCATACATACAGCAGACCTATTTATTGACAACGACGAGCGAAATCGAGATCGAATAATCTCTTCAAATGAAAAATGGTATATGCGCGATGTCACAGGAAACAAAAAATTGATCAAAGCGCCTGTCTCAGTTTTCGGAGAGCACACTAGATCAAGATACCTTGGTCACGCACATGACGAAAGATACTTCTACCGCAGCTTCTTAAGACACTTTGATATCGCTGGCATGGAGTCAAAAGACACAAGAGATATAGTTTCGGCGGTAGCATCATTTTATGATGGCGTCACTTATTATAGTGCCTCACAGTTTACTGACCCTACGCGCTGCCCTGTTTCTATAGAGGTTGAAGAGGAGGGTCCGCAGCGCCCTCCCAGAGAATTTGAAGGCCACAGAAAGTGGCTTTTGGATCTATACGGAGAATACTCAAATCAGACCCCCGAGTATCTTTCATATGTAGATATTGTTGGTAAAAACGGAATCGGATTGCTAGATGACATCAAGTTTACGGAGATGCCTGTCTCAAACATTGACTACACAGTTCGTGTCGGAGGCAAAATTCGAAAGAGGCAGAGAACGAAAAGATTGGTAATCCCCCAAATTCTAATTAGTAACTCTACGCTTTCGCCTTCACAACTATCAGAAGGAACCTTCAAAACATTAGGAATGCTTTTCTACTTAATGACCGGTAAAGGAAGTGTCATCTTGCTGGAGGAGCCTGAGGTATGCATCCATCATGGCCTGCTATCAAGCGTTGTCGAGTTGATAAGAAATTATAGTAAGGACAAACAAATATTTGTTTCTACTCATTCTGATTTTATTCTGGATGCGGTCGACGAGGAGTCTGTGTTTGTTGTCAAGAACGACATCGAGAACGGTACAGAAGTTAGCAAGCTGAAGTCCTATTTGTCAGCACAAGATCGAGGTGCATTAAAGCGCTTTCTTAGAAATGAAGGGAGCTTAGGCGAATATTGGAGAATGGGCGCAATTGATGGCTAAGCAGAAAAAAATCGGAATCATTTCAGAGGACGCTTCTGATTTTGATTCGCTGATAAAGATAATTCCAAAAATCAGAAAGCGAAACTATGTGTTCCGCCGTGCTCTTGGAAAAGGATGTGGCAGAATAAAATCAAAAAGTAGCCGTTTTTGTAAAGTTCTACATGATCAAGGTTGCACTGCACTTATCGTAATCAGGGATTCAGATGGCGAAACGGTGAGCAAACTAAAAAAAGAAGTAGCTAATGCCATGAACCCCAATCCGATAAGTAATCATGTAATCATTATCGCGGTTCAAGAGCTTGAAGCGTGGCTCCTTGCAGATATTGAAGCCGTACACAAAGTATTTTCGAATGCTCGAAAAGCTCCCAAAGAGATCTCTTCGCCTGAGTCAATTAGTGGCCCAAAGGAATTCCTAAGAAAATTGGTAAAGCAAAAATATAACAAGGAATACCTAAATTCGGTTCACAACCCAAAGATTGCAAGCGGAATTAATATTGAGAAGCTGAAAGCGAAATGCTCTACATTCAAAGACCTGGTCAACTTTGTCAGCGCATAACACATATGAGCCGCCCTCGAGTCAAGGGCAATAGTCGATAGTCACCGGAGCCAGTTGGCTTCAGTGCCAGGTATCATCGATCGAAGTGAAGATGCTGTGTTGGATTCCATTAAGGGTTCTGCCTAAACACATATTGAGAGTCACTGGCGAATGGATGCTCTGATCGCCGCTCTAGAATCAATTCGAGTTGACCTGGTGCCGACCTACTCAAACGCGATGGTTGGATAATACTTTCCAGTTAGCGACAGGCTCGGGTCAGGTGCAGTTCCTTAAACTTCAACCGGTTAAACGGAAGCACACGGGCAGTCCAATCAAACGCCAGGGGCTATCACGCAGCGCTGAGCAATGTCGGTCATCCTCATCGTGATAGAA
>JAAGZM010000704.1 GCA_024206355.1 Gammaproteobacteria bacterium
CCTATAATTAATAGATAACTTGTTAAGGTTAATTACCAACTATTAAGGACGAGGAGAGAAAAACTGAGCCCAATATTTTCGATGTATAAAAACAACCATAAATCTATCAATTTGGGCATTTCATTTGATATGGATAGCATTTCTATCTGCGTAACAGAACCTGGACCTGATGGACTGGTAGTGACACAATGTATCAGTATACAGGGCAGCCAACCCAAAGCAGAGCTTTTAAAAAAACTTATAGAAGAACACAATATTCCAAAGGGAAAAGTGACGCTGGTATTAGCCGTTGGTGAACATAAAATTCATAAGCTGGTGCGACCGTCTGTAGAAGATGCTGAAATTAATCAGTCAGTAATCTGGTTACTTAAAGATCGACTTGATTGTTCTACTGAACAGGCAGTGGTTGAGATCATTGATTATCCTGAAGGTTGTCAACTGGATGATCAAATAATGGTGGTTCAGTCTTCCCGGGATAAAATCAAGAATCTGGTGGGTATCGTTATTGATGCAGGGCTCGAATTAAAAGCTATCGATATTACAGAATTATTACTCGGGAATGTCCTTCAATCATACCCGGGAATTGAACAGGGTATTGCTTTAGTACTTGATCATGAGGAAGGTGCTACTTTACTGATATATCGTGGTGAATACCTTTATTTATTACGACAACTTACCGGTATTACCAATTTCATCTCCTGTCTACCTGTTGATGGTAATGTGGTGATGGCGGATATGCTGTTGCTGGAGATACAGAGAACTCTGGATTATTATGATGCCCAGATGCGACAGCCACCTCTGGCAGGAATTTTATTAGCCCCAAGCTCTGCAGATATCTCCTTATTGGCCGATTATCTGGATAATAATTTAAGCACGAAAGTAGAATGTCTGGATATTAATGGCTTGTTAAATCTACCTATACCTCTTTCTCCAGCTAATCAACAGGCATGCTTACCAGCCTGTGCTGCAGCCTTCAGGTATGAGTCTAGGCAATGAAGCAGCAAGTCAACTTTTATACCAAAGAGTTTAAGCCAAAAAAGGATCTTCTTTCTCTGGGAAACATGCTTGCTATTTGGTTGTTGGGTATTGTTCTCACCCTAGTTATTTATAGTGTAGAAATAGAGAAAACAGCCATTATAAAGAAAAGCTGGCTAAAAGTTCAGGAGACGGAGCAACATCAAAAAAAGCAATTGGCCAGTCTACAAGCAGGGTTTGCATCCAGGGGTAACGCTGTCGTACTTGGAAAAACCAAGCAGGATCTTCAGGTGAGATTACAGTTGCGAAACTTTGTACTGGAACAATTAGAACTCAGGGTTGAAGGCATGCAAAAAGGTGTTGCCGGGCTTATGGAGAGTCTTGCCAAGATAACATTCGATGACATATGGCTCACTGAAATACAGGTTAACCACGGGCAGTTGAGTATATCCGGCATGACCACAGATGTTGATAAAGTACCCCAGCTGATCCAGCAGTTACAGGCGATTAAATCCTTGCAGGATAAACGGTTTTCACGACTGGAAATCAAGACTCATGATGAGCATGGAGGCATTTTACAATTTACACTGCAAAGCGAGAACCAGACTCGTAACAGGAGTTCTGGTCAATGAATAAACTATGGAATAAAGCCTCTCAAAAGGTTGCTGAGCTTAGTCAACGGGAAAAAATATTAGTGCTACTCACCGGCTTAATTATCATTCCTGGTATTCTGGATTTCTTCCTGTCACAACCACTGCGGGATAATGCTAGTATGTGGAGGCAACAAACCGATATCATTCATCAGAGTTTGGCATCCTTTTCGGAGCAGCAAAGTGATTTATTGGCCGAGATTAAAAAAGATCCTGCCATGGAGTTGGAAAGAAAAGTCGAAGGAATAGAGGCAGCATTAAGGCTTGCTCAACAGTCACTGCTTCAATATACCGATACACTGATAGCACCTCAACGCATGGCATCTATGCTGGGAAGTATATTACATGAAAGAGGCGATCTTGAATTGGTTAGTTTACAAAATCTTCCAGTCACTCCCCTGTTTAAAGGTCAGGAGCCGGATACTGGTCAATCTGAAGAAAAAAAGCAAGAGGATGAAGAAAATATTTTTGGACTGTACCGGCATGGGATCCAGCTAGTATTTAAAGGCAATTATATGTCGACGAAAGACTATCTTACTAACTTGGAACAACTTCCCTGGAAATTTTACTGGCAGAGCTTTAATTATGAAGTACAAAAGCATCCAACCGCTTTGGTTCAGTTAAATATTTATACCCTGAGTACCAGTGAATGGTGGATAGGTGATAAAAATGATTAACCGGTATGTATTGCTTGTAACAGGATTAGTCTTTTGCAGCTATGACCTCATAGCAGCGGATGGGAAATTGACTGATCCCACCAGGCCACCAATATTTGCTGCACCAAAATCGGGAACTAAACCAAGCACAAAGTTGCTCCTGACAGAACTTAAAATAGCGAAGAAAGGGCGTCTGGCTGTAATTAATGGACAGCGATTAAAAAAAGGTGATCAAATTGCCGGATATCGATTGAAAAAAATTAAAGTTGGCTATGTCATCCTTACCAAAGCAAAAGAAACTTTACGGCTGAATTTGATCTCCAGTCGTTTAATCAGGAAAAACTTATGACCGCAAAAAATATAGCGATGATAAAACAATTCTCACTACTTAACAGATTGTTAATACCGGCTTGCCTGTTTTTAGGAAGTTGTCAGACATTTCAGGAGCCAGAGCAGCCACTGTTAGTGGAGCAGGAACTCACTGCAATACTTGAACAACAGCAGGAAGAGTCAAAACGGCAGAATGAGCAGCAGTCTCCTCCTAAGGAAGTGCAAAATGCCTTAATGCCTTCTATGACAATGCTTGAAGAAACAGAAGAGCCGGAAGACCGCTTTGACTTAGCGGTTAATAATGCCCCTGCCAAAGAATTTTTTATTGGTCTGGTTGAGGGTAGCGAATGGAATGCCGTAGTTTCACCAGAAGTTAAAGGTGAAATTACGCTTGATTTAAAAAATGTTACAGTTTCTCTGGTTATGGATATTGTCAGAAATATGTATGGTTATGAATATACTATCAATCAAAATGTCTATCAGGTATTTCCTGCAAACTTGAAAACAGTCATGTTTCCTGTCAACTATCTAAATATCAAGCGTAAAGGAAGCTCAAATATCAGAGTAAATTCTGGTGAAGTTGCTGAAAATCATAGTAATGGTTCGACAAATAACAGAAACAATAATTTCAGTAATCAAAGTACAGGTGGCAATAACTCTGATAGTCAGCATAGTACTCAGATTGAAACGAGTTCTGAAAATGATTTTTGGGAAGAGCTATCAGAAACTCTGACCTTGCTTGTAGCAGGAAATGAACAAGCCAAAGTGGTTACCAGTCCGCAGACCAGTATGGTAATAGTAAGAGCACTCCCGGCAGAGATTAGGACCGTTTCAGATTATCTTCGTTCAATACAATCTGTTCTGGATCGACAGGTGCTACTCGAAGCTAAAATACTTGAAGTTGTCCTTGGCGATAGTTTTCAGTCAGGCATTGACTGGTCATCAATTGCAGCGGTGAATACAGATAATAACATCAGCTTTTCACAAAATGGCCAGACAGTTATTAACCCAGGTACATCCAGCCTGTTCGGAGGAATATTCAGTATGTCATATCAAAGTAGTAATTTTGAGATGGTGATTGACTTATTGGAAACACAGGGTCTGGTTCAGGTTCTTTCTAGCCCAAGAATATCAACAGTTAATAATCAAAAAGCAGTGATAAAGGTTGGAACCGATGAATTTTTTGTTACCGATATATCATCCACAACCATAGCAGGGGCAGGCTCCTCTACAACTTCTCCGGACATTACTTTAACACCTTTTTTCTCTGGAATTGCACTTGATGTAACTCCGCAAATTGATGCGGAAGGCAATATTGTTTTGCATGTTCATCCTTCAATCAGCGAAGTAGAGGATCAGGAGAAATTATTAACCCTTGGTGAAGAGTTGCTGACCTTGCCTTTAGCAAAAAGCACCATCAGAGAATCTGACAGTATCATCAGAGCACGAAGCGGTGAAGTTGTTGTCATTGGCGGGTTGATGCAGACACAAACACTGAACAATGATTCAGGTGTGCCATTGATCAATGATATTCCTGTGGCTGGTAAGTTGTTTAATCAAAAAAGTATTAGCAATAGCAAAACCGAACTGGTCATTCTTATCAGACCGATAATTATCAATGATCAAACCACTACAAATTATCTGCAAAAATCCGGGCAAAGGGTTGGTAATATGAGAAAAGACGGTAGCTAAACAGATGTATCTGTATCACTATGGCCTGGCTGAGTTGCCGTTTAACCTGACACCGGATACTGATTTTTATTGTGAGTTGCCGGTTTATTCAGATGCCATGAATGTGTTGCGGATTGCCATTGAATCAGGAGAGGGTTTTGTAAAAGTAATTGGTGAAGTGGGTACAGGTAAAACCATGCTCTGCCGAATGTTACTTAATTATGTAGAAAAAAATGCCCATAGCGCTTACCTGCCAAACCCCTATTTAAGCCCCAATGAATTAAGACTTGCCTTGGCTTCAGAGTTAGGCTTGCGGATAGCAAGAACCATTGATCAATATCAATTAACTGAAAAGATCAACAAACGAATACTTAAGTTTCATGATCAGGGTAAACAAGTCATTGTGATTGTTGATGAAGCACAGGCATTGCCAAAAGAGAGCCTTGAGGCCTTAAGATTATTTACCAATCTTGAAACTGAAAAGCAAAAATTATTACAGGTAGTTTTATTTGCCCAGCCAGAGCTGGATGAGCGTTTAGCAAAGCCGGATCTGCGTCAACTTCGCCAACGCATTGCCTTTTCATGTAAGTTAAAGCCTCTGGATAAGCGTTCCATTGATATCTATATCAACCATCGCCTGAGGGCGGCAGGTTTATCACTGGAACGATTCCCCAATGGCAGCATTTTTAATAGTTCAGCTATCAAGAGCCTGTTAAGTAGAAGTAGAGGTGTTCCGAGACTGGTCAATATACTTGCCCATAAGGCTATGATGCTTGCCTATGGTCGAGGTAGTTTTAAGGTACAGGCTATTGATGTCAAAAACGCGGCTAAAGATACCGATGATATATCATTTCACCGTTGGTGGTGGGCTTTGGCACTGGCACTTGGTTTGGGTGGTAGTTTTTATGGCATTACGCTGATGGGGTGGCAACCGTGAGTGTCATCAATCAGATGCTAAAAGATCTTGATCAAAGGAAAGCAGCTGCGACTGTTGGTTTGGATCCAAGTCTTCCTTTTGCTAATCAGGAAGAAAGCAATAACAATCGCTGGTTAATGTTTTTATTAGGCATAATTGCCATATTGTTAATATTTGTTATTTATACACTTAATTTTCCACTCACTAAGACTGTACAGCAAGAAGTGATTAGCCATCAGCCTACCAAAGAGCTTGTAGAAGAGCCAGCTGTACCTATCATTGAACCTGCAAACATTGAACCTGCAAACATTGAACCTGCAAACATTGAACCTGCAAACATTGAACCTGCAAACATTGAACCTGCAAACATTGAACCTGAAAACTTCCAGGAGCCAAATCAATTACTAAAACAACAAATAAATCATAATAATCAGACGACTGCAGCAGGCTCTGATCCTGTAGCAATACCTGAAGCAGAGACAGAAGAGAAGCAATATCAGATAGTTAAATCAAATCGGCAGATAGACAAAAAAGCACAAGCAGAAAGATTGTTTCAATCAGCGCGCGAAAAAGTACAGGCACGTCAACATTTAGAAGCAACAGGTTTATTAGAACAGGCTTTACAGAGCTCAGATGAGCTTCACAAAGCAAGAATACTGCTTTTTACCTTGTTATTGCAGCAACAACAAATTACCAGTTTACAACCGAGACTTGAATATAGTATTAAACAATGGCCAACAGTGCATGAATATCGGCAGGTGAAAGCCAGACTACTGTCATTTGAATCAGACAACGAAGCTGCCCTGCAGTTGCTGGAATCAGATATTCCAGTAGTTTCCAAGGCGCCTGAATACCATGAACTTCTGGCCTATGTTGCCCAGCAACTTAAGAAAGATCAGGTTGCTATTAAACATTATCAAATGTTATTGCAGCAAAATTCTAACAGAGCAGACTGGTGGTTAGGTATTGCTGTTTCAGAAGACAGATTAGGAAATAAACAGCCGGCATTACAGGCTTTTCAACAGGCGCTTAATAAACAAGGTTTGTCTTCTACCGTTCAAGCCTATGCACGAAAACGAATAAAAGCATTACAGGGTTTTTGATGAACACAGCCAATAAAAAAATACGATTGGGTGACCTGTTGATACAACAGGATATTATTACTGAAAACCAGTTGATGTCAGCTCTTACAGAACAAGAATCCACAGGCCAAAAGTTAGGTAAAGTTCTTGTTAAAATGGGGTTGGTGGAAGAAAACCTGTTGCTTACATTACTTGCTGAGCAATTAAATATACCCTATATCGATCTAAATACCTATGATCTGATATCAAAAACAGTTCAACACTTGCCTGAAGTTCAAGCTAGACGTTTCAGGGTAATTTTACTAGAGGAGCGAGCCAATAGCTACTTGCTTGGCATGTCTGATCCAACAGATATTTATGCTGTAGACGATTTACGAAAATTTCTTGGCAAAGAACTGGATATTGCTGTGGTACGTGAGGCGGATGTACTCAATGCCATTGAGACGATTTACCGTCGAACTCAGGAAATTCAGGATCTGGCGGGTCGTCTTGATGATGAACTGGTTGAAGGTGACTTCAGCCTTGCCCAACTGGAAGATGATTCAGATGTTTCAAATGCACCGGTTGTAAGACTACTACGTACGGTGTTTGAAGAGGCTGTTCAAGCAAATGCCTCAGATATCCACATTGAACCTGATGAATATGTGGTACGGATCCGACAACGTATCGATGGTGTATTACAAGAGCAAGTAATGAATGAAACCCGTATTGCAGCTGCTGTGGTATTGCGTCTTAAGCTAATGGCAGGCCTTGATATCTCGGAAAAACGACTGCCCCAGGATGGTCGTTTTAATATCAATGTTGCTGATAGTAGTATTGATGTGCGTCTTTCTACTATGCCGGTACAATACGGCGAATCTGTGGTGATGCGGTTACTGAATCAGGGTGCGACAATGCTCAGTCTTGAAGAGTTGGGAATGCCAGAGGATATTTCCAATCATTTCAGAGATCAGGTACATAACCCACATGGCATGGTGTTGGTTACTGGACCTACAGGAAGCGGTAAAACAACCACTCTATATGCAGCGTTAAATGAACTGAATTCAGCGCACAAAAAAATTATTACAGTTGAAGATCCAGTGGAATATCGTCTACCTCGGATTAATCAGGTTCAGGTAAATAGCCGCATTGATTTGACATTCGCAAAAGTATTACGTGCAGCACTTCGTCAGGACCCGGATATTGTTATGGTGGGAGAGATGAGAGACAAGGAGACGGTGGAGATCGGCATTCGCGCATCTCTCACTGGACACCTAGTATTATCAACTTTACATACCAATGATGCCATCAGTACAGCGATACGTCTTATTGATATGGGAATAGAACCCTATCTGGCAGCTTCATCCCTGCGAGCAATCATAGCCCAGCGCCTGGTGAGAAAAATCTGTGAGAACTGTAAACAAGAGCAGGACCTGAAAACCCTTAATGCAGATAGGCTCTTTGCCAGTCACATTGCTAAAGCCATGAAAGATCAGGTTTTTTATACCGGTAAAGGCTGTCGTAACTGTAATGGAACTGGCTACAAAGGCCGTCTAGGCATTTATGAGTTTCTCGAAATGACCGAAGAAGCGGCCATGGCTTTGCAGGAAGCAGACAGTGGTGCCTTCAAGCTTGCTGCACAAATGCAACCCAATTACCGCTCCTTATCTGAAAGTGCCCTTGAACTAGCTGTTAAAGGTGTCACCTCTCTGGAAGAGGCATTCCGGGTGACAGAAGCAGTAAATGATAGCGATGTGGTGAAGCATGACTAGCTTTGTCTATACAGGCAGAGACCAGAAGGGTTCACTGGTAAGCGGAGAGCGCGAAGCAAATTCCTCTGATGAATTGGCTCAAAACCTGATATCCGAAGGGATAGTACCTATCAACATCGATGATAAGGTTGAGGAAAAATCAGCATCTATCGACTGGAATAACCTGTTTAAAAGCAAAGGTAAGGTCAGTCTTGATGAGTTAATTATTTTTTGTCGACAAATGAACACATTAATGCAGGCAGGAGTGCCTTTGGTTCAGGCTATGAAAGGTCTGACTAACTCCAGCAAAAACAAATTATTAAAAGATGCGCTTGAAGAAGTGACTCTAAACCTTGAAGGTGGTTTATCTTTTGCGGCTGCCATGCAAACCCGGGAAGATGTTTTTGATAACCTGATTATGAGTATGGTGCACGTGGGAGAGAATACCGGTCAACTGGACTCAGCTTTTAGTCAGTTGGCCAGCTATCTGGAAGTTGAACGGGAAACACGCAAACGCATAAAACAGGCTACACGATATCCCACAATGGTGCTCGCTTCCATTGCCATTGCTATTGTGATAATTAATGTATTTGTCATCCCGGCATTTGCAACATTTTTTGATAAATTTGATGCAGAGTTACCCTGGCAAACCCAACTATTAATAGCAACATCTAACTTTTTTATTGAATATGGCTGGTTTTTACTCTTCGCCTTAATAGCAGTAATATATAGCTTTAAGCGCTACATTGATACTGATGATGGCAGGTATCAATGGGACAGATTCAAGTTAAAGACTCCTCTGGTGGGGGATATTTTTGAGCGAATTGCTCTGGGTAGATTTTCAAGAACCTTCGCCATGACTTATCGAACTGGTGTTCCAATTTTACAGGCTCTGGTGGTAGTAGCTCGAGCGGCCAGTAATAGTTATATAGCAAAATTTGTCAGAGATATGCGTACCCAGATTGAACGAGGGGAAACTCTTACTCGAGCAGCTTCAAGTTCCGGTATGTTTACACCTCTGGTATTACAAATGCTGGCAGTGGGTGAGGAAACCGGAGCTCTGGATACCCTAATGGATCAGGTGGCAGATTTTTATGAAGAAGAAGTAGATTATGATTTAAAACAACTCAGTGATGCCATTGAGCCTATATTAATTGTTGTGATGGGAGTCATGGTATTGATCATAGCATTAGGTGTATTTTTACCCATGTGGGATCTGGCTTCAGCAGTGAAAAGCTAGAGAATTTTAAACGAACATCAGTACAGCAAACAGCAGGACAGTTAAATATAGCGTTAAATATTAAAACTGCGGAATATAATGCTGATCAGTGAGCGCTACAGAACAGGAGGAAATAGCTATGTCAATTACTACAAGGCAAAACAGTAAAGGGTTTACCCTGATAGAACTGGTAACAGTTATTGTTATTATGGGAATTCTGGCAATATTTGCATTACCCCGCTTTGCAAATGTAACCGATCAGGCACATGACGCCTCTGTTGAAGGTGTCACAGGAGCAATGGCTTCAGCTGTTGCCATTGTCCATGCCCAATGGGTTGCCAATGGCCAGCCTACAACCGACCCCTATCGGGATAACCTGGCTGGCTTTGGTCGTGGAGATGTAGATGTCAGTATTAATGGTTGGCCAACGGGAACCAGTGGCTCTAATAACCCCAGTATGGATACAATCCGCTGCATTGAAGTCTGGTATGGAATTTTACAATCCAGTGCCCCCGTTGTTGGTACAGACGAGAGTGTAGATTATAGTGTAGCGGCTCCAGGTGGAGATTGTGTATTTACCTATACAAGGGGTAGCAGTGGTAGTGGTAGCAATATCATTTATGATGCTGATACTGGAGAGATATCAGGTATTACATTATAAATACAATGCTTTTTTTTTCATTATTTATTAATATTCTTCAGGTTCACTTTGCATCATATTGATTTTAAAGGTTTGTTTACATAGAAAGATCTGTTATATATACTGCTATAAATTGATTAGCAGTTGAGATTATAGCTCTATAATTTAACGGCACTAAAAAGGAAAAAACAATGAGAAAAGAACAAAAAGGTTTTACATTAATAGAACTCATTATGGTAATTGTGATTTTGGGTGTTTTGGCTGCATTTGCGCTGCCAAGGTTTACAGATTTGTCTAGTGACGCAAATACATCAGTTTGCAAGGGTGGTCTCGGTGCAGTTAAATCTTCAGCTGGAATAGCTCATGCCAAGTGGCTTGC